>NZ_JBHVUQ010000054.1:0-43525 GCF_042884105.1 Streptomyces sp. NPDC058157 | reverse complement strand
CTTCCTAGCCGAGCGGGTGCATCCAGCCGTGGGTGTCGGCGCGGTGGCCGGTCTGGAGGTCGAGGAGCGCCTTGCGGAGCTTCATGGTGACCTCGCCGGGCTCACCGTCGCCCTGGGTCCAGTTGGCGCGCTCGGACTTGACCGAGCCGACCGGGGTGATGACGGCGGCCGTGCCGCAGGCGAACACCTCGGTGAGGGTGCCGTTCTCGTTGTCGCGCTTCCAGTCCTCGGTGGAGATACGTCCCTCCTCGGCGGTGTAGCCGAGGTCGCGGGCGATGGTGAGGAGCGAGTCGCGGGTGATGCCGGGGAGGAGCGAGCCGGTGAGCTCCGGGGTGACGATGCGGTCGCCGTACACGAAGTACAGGTTCATGCCGCCCATCTCCTCGATCCAGCGGTGCTCCACGGCGTCCAGCCAGACGACCTGGTCGCAGCCGTGCGAGGCGGCCTGGGCCTGGGCGACGAGGGAGGCCGCGTAGTTGCCGCCGGTCTTCGCGGCGCCGGTGCCGCCCTTGACGGCGCGCACGTACTCCTCCGACAGCCAGACGGAGACGGGCTTGACGCCACCGGGGAAGTAGGCGCCGGCGGGCGAGGCGATGACCATGAACAGGAACTCGTTGGCCGGGCGGACGCCCAGGCCGACCTCGGACGCGAACATGAACGGCCGCAGGTACAGGGAGGCCTCGCCGGAGTTCGGCACCCAGGCGCTGTCCTGCTTGATCAGCGCGTCGCAGGCCTCGATGAACAACTCGGTCGGCAGCTCCGGCATGGCCATGCGGCGGGCGGAGGCCTGGAAGCGCTCGGCGTTGGCCTGGGGACGGAAGGTGGCGACGGTGCCGTCGGGCTGGCGGTAGGCCTTCAGACCCTCGAAGATCGTCTGCGCGTAGTGCAGGGTCATGTTGGCCGGGTCGATCGACAGCGGCGCGTACGGGACCAGCTCGGCGTCGTGCCAGCCGCGGCCCTCGGTCCACTTGATCGTCACCATGTGATCGGTGAAGTGGCGGCCGAAGCCGGGGCTGGCCAGGATCGCCTCTCGCTCCGCGTCGGACAGCGGGTTCGAGGAGGGCTTGAGCTCGATCGTGGGCGTCGTCATGAGTGCTTGTCCTTCACCGTGTGTGTATGGCGGACCGCGCTCATGCGTACCAGGACGTCCGAGCTTCCCCGTATACCGCGGCCTCGCGTTCGATTATCGCGCGCGGGGGGTGTTCGGTGAAACGGGGTGATGCGGCCCACGGGAGATGGTGGCACCCGGGGCCGTGCAGGAGAAGCCGCCGGGTGGTGGTGCGTACCCGGCGGCTTCCTGGGTGGAGCTGCCGGGTCAGCCGGCTACTCGCGCGGCGAGGGCGTCGCCGATCGCGTCGGTGGAGCGGAAGGTGCCGTCGCGCTCGGCGAGGTCGGCCGAGACCGCGTCCTCGATGCGCACGGCCTGCTCCTCGTAGCCGAGGTGGCGCAGCAGGAGGGCCACGGAGAGGATCGTCGCGGTAGGGTCGGCCTTGCCGGTGCCCGCGATGTCCGGGGCCGAGCCGTGGACGGGCTCGAACATCGAGGGGAAGGCGCCGGTCGGGTTGATGTTCCCGGAGGCGGCCAGGCCGATTCCGCCGGTGACGGCGGCGGCCAGGTCGGTGAGGATGTCACCGAAGAGGTTGTCCGTGACGATCACGTCGAAGCGCTCGGGCTGGGTGACGAAGAAGATCGTCGCGGCGTCGACGTGCAGGTAGTCGGTGGTGACCTCGGGGTACTCCTGGCCGACCTTGTCGAAGATGTTCTTCCACATGTGGCCCGCGTACACGAGGACGTTGTTCTTGTGGACGAGCGTCAGCTTCTTGCGCGGACGGGAGTTCGCCCGCTCGTACGCGTCCCGCACCACGCGCTCCACACCGTAGGCGGTGTTGACGCTGACCTCGGTGGCGACCTCGGCCGGGGTGCCGGTGCGCAGGCTGCCGCCGTTGCCGGTGTACGGGCCCTCGGTGCCCTCGCGGACGACGACGAAGTCGATGTCCGGGCGGCCGGCCAGCGGGGTGGCCGTGTTCGGGAAGAGCTTCGAGGGGCGCAGGTTGATGAAGTGGTCGAAGGCGAAGCGGAGCTTCAGCAGCAGACCGCGCTCCAGGACGCCGGAGGGGACCGACGGGTCGCCGATGGCGCCCAGGAGGATCGCGTCGTGGTGCTTGAGCGCCTCGAGCTCGGCGTCCGGGAGGGTCTCGCCGGTGCGGTGCCACCGCTGCGCGCCGAGGTCGTATTCCTTGGTCTCCAGCTTCACATCCTGGGGCAGGACCGCGGTAAGGACCTTGAGGCCCTGAGCCACGACTTCCTGGCCGATGCCATCACCGGGGATCACTGCGAGATTGATGCTGGTCGACATGTCGGAACCGTACTCCGTGTCCCAGCCCTCAGACATATCGCGTCCATCATGTGGACCAATGGAACGCGACACGTCGTCGCCCGGCCGGGAGGTGCCGGGGGGGCTGGGCCTCGGAGGCTTCGGTCAGTGGCCGGTGGAGCCGCCGTTGTCACGGCGGTCCAGGGCGCGCTGCAGGGCGGCCGCGGCGTTCTTGCGGTCGTCCTCGGCCGGGGAGGAGTGGCGGACGCGGCGGGAGGCGGCGGTGGTGGGGGTCATGGTGATCGACTCCTTGAGATCACGGCGTGGCGGGGCCACGGATGAGGGGTTCCTTCAAGGCGCCGGAAGAGGCGGGGAGCCGTGCGCCGCAGGGGTTGCCTGCCAAGGGGCGCGCGCTCACGACCGCCATTCGCTGATATGCGAGACGTTCGGCTCCTACAAAGCTAGGGCAGTCGCGGCTGTATGTCTCCGCAATTACTCGGACTTCCTAGTATCTGAGATGCGAAACCCCTCGGAAGGCCCCGCCCGCAGCCTCCGCTTTCAGGCCGATTCAGCTCTGAGTTCCCTGATCAGAGCCCTGACGGCGAGGGTGGAAGCCGATTCCGGTGTGGTGACGTATCCCACCTTCCTCACCGGCCCCTGGGGCCCCAGGGCGGCGATCTCGACCGCGTCCGTGGCCTCCCTCAGCGACAGCTCGGGCATGATCGCCATCCCCAGGCCCCGGCCGACCATCGTCAGCACCATCGCGTCGTCCTCCGCCTTGACCGTGGCCGCCGGGATCCAGTCCTGCGCCGCCCACCACCGGCGGGTGTAGGAGCCGCAGTTCTCGTCCCAGTCCAGCAGGGGCAGCGCCTTCGGGTCCGGGTGCCCCGCGGGGTGCACCAGCGCGTAGGCCTCCCGGGTGAGCACCCCGGTCAGCAGTCCGGGCGGCACGTCGCCGGGCGCGCCCAGCGTGGCGATGCCCAGGTCCGCCCGGCCGGCGGCCACCTCCCCGGCCGTCCCGGCGCCGAGTTCGCGCACCACCCGCACCTCGGGCCGGATCCCGGGGTGCAGCGCGGCGAGGCGCTCCAGCGCGGGCGGCAGCAGGTGCAGGGCCGCGCTGCGGAAGGCCGCGATGCGCAGGGTCCCCTCCAGCGCCCCGTCCGCCGCGCCCCCGCCGGAGGCGGCCCGGCCGGCGGCGCGGGCCTCCGCGCCGAGGACCTCGTACAGCCGCAGGATGCGCCGGCCGAGCGCCACGGCCCGCTCCCCCGCCGGGGTGGGGCGGGCGCCGGAGCGGCCGCGCTCGAACAGCACCGCGCCGACCTTGCCCTCGCTGCCGCGCACCGAGTGGGAGACGGCGGACTGGCTGATGCCGAGCGCTCCGGCCGCGGCGGAGAAGCCGCCCGTCTCGGCGACGGCGACCAGCACCCGGAGTTCCTGCGGGGCGAGCTCGGTCACGGGGGTTCCCACCTCGGTGTATGAGCCGCGTTCATGGATGCGCGGCTTCCATGAGGGCAACCCCCTGCCCGGCCCGGGGATTCCTTCCTACGGTCGTCGCCATGACCACGAACACCGCTTACGCCGTGCACCAGATCGCCCGCCCGACCGGATTCCCCGTCGCCTCCGACTTCACGTACGTCTCCTCCCCCGTCCCCGAACCCGCCCCCGGCACCGCGCTGGTGGAGAACCTGCTGCTGTCGGTGGACCCGTACCACCGGGGGCTGATGGACGGGGGCGAGGGCGGCTTCGAGCTGGACGCCCCGCTGGAGGGCCGGTCGGTGGGCCGGGTGCTCGCCTCCCGCGACCCGGGCCTGGCGGAGGGCGATCTGGTCTTCCACCGGGCCGGCTGGCGCACCCACGCCCTGGTCGCCCTGGGCACGGACGGCACCCGCAAGCTCCGCGGCCACGAGGGCGTCCCGCTGGAGGCCTACCTGTCGATCCTGGGCGGCACGGGCCTGACCGCGTACGCCGCCCTCACCCGGACGGCGGCCCTGCGCGAGGGCGAGGACCTCTTCGTCTCCGCCGCGGCCGGCGGCGTCGGCACCGCCACCGGGCACATCGCCCGGCTGCTCGGCGCCCGCCGGATCGTCGGCAGCGCGGGCTCGGCGGCCAAGGTCGCCCACCTCACGGAGGCCCTCGGCTTCGACGCCGCCTTCGACTACCACGACGGCCCGGTCGGCGAGCAGCTGGCGAAGGCCGCCCCGGACGGGATCGACGTCTACGTGGACAACGTGGGCGGGGACCACCTGGAGGGGGCGATCGACTCCCTGCGCGAGTACGGGCGGATCGCCTGGGTCGGCGCGATCTCCATGTACAACGGCGACCGCTCGCCGGCCGCGCCCCGCAACCTCTTCGAGGTGGTGCACAAGTCCCTGCGCCTCGAAGGCGTATTGGTTCGAAACCACACCAATCTGCAAGACGAGCTGGAGGACTTCCTGGTCCCGCACCTGCGCAGCGGCCGGATCGGCACCGACACCACCGTTGTCCAGGGCTTCGACCGCACGGTGGAGGCCTTCCTGGGCATGCTGCACGGGGAGAACCTGGGCAAGATGCTGGTCCGCACGGACGGTTGATTCCGGCCACCCGGATGTTCACCGTTTTCTTACCGCACGGATGTAGACCTTTGCGGCGGCCGCCGCCACGCTTGCCGACGATGTGCCAGCGGGGCACCCGAGTTGGAGGCGAGCAGCCAGTGACACCCATCAGCCGCAGGGGTTTCGTGGGGATCGGCGCCGGGCTCGTGGCGGGGGCGGCCCTGCCCGCCGCCCTGCCCACGACGGCGGCCGCGGCCGCCGCGACGGGCACGATCACCGACGTGAAGCACGTGGTCGTCCTGATGCAGGAGAACCGCAGCTTCGACCACTACTTCGGCAAGCTCAAGGGCGTCCGCGGGTTCGGCGACCGCGCCTCGGGCAACATCCCCGGCGGCTGGGGCACCTTCAACCAGCCGAACTGGGGCGGCCGGCAGTACCCGTGGCGGCTCTCCGCCACCCCGTCGGCCGGCGGCGCCGACAGCGAGACCCTCGCCCAGTGCACCGGCGACCTCCCGCACAGCTGGACCTCGCAGCACGCCGCCTGGAACGGCGGCCGGATGGACAACTGGGTCGCCGGCGTCGGCAAGACCCACACCCTGGGCCACCTGGAGCGCGCCGACATCCCCTTCCACTACGGCCTCGCCGACAACTACACCATCTGCGACGCCTACTTCTGCTCCACCCTCAGCGCCACCGGCCCCAACCGCACCTTCCTGTGGAGCGGCAAGGTGGACGCGGGCAGCAAGGACGGCGGCGAGGAGTCCGGGCTGACCTGGGAGACGTACGCGGAGGCCCTGCAGCGGGCCGGGATGACCTGGAAGGTCTACCAGAACGCCCAGGACAACTACGGGGACAACGGCCTGGCCTACTTCAAGAAGTTCACGGACGCCGCCCCCGGCAACCCGCTGTGGGACCGGGGCATGGCCTCCGTCCCCAAGGTCACCGGCTCCACCCCCGACGACATCGCGGCGGCGATCCGCGCCGACGTCGTCGCCGGGACCCTGCCCCAGGTGTCCTGGGTGGTGGCCAGCGAGGCCTTCTCGGAGCACCCGTACGCGCCGCCCGGCGACGGCGCGCACTTCGTGGACCTGGTCTACCGGGCGCTCGCCGCGAACCCGGAGGTCTTCGACTCCACCGTCCTGTTCCTCAACTACGACGAGAACGACGGCTTCTTCGACCACGTCGCCCCGCCGGTCGCCCCGCCCGGCACCCCGGACGAGTACATCGACGGCACCCCGATCGGCCTGGGATTCCGCGTCCCCATGCTCGTCATGTCCCCGTGGACCCGGGGCGGCTGGGTCAGCTCCGAGGTCTTCGACCACACCTCGGTGCTCCGCTTCATGGAGACGTGGACCACGGCCCTGGGCACGCCCGCCCTCTGCCCCAACATCAGCGCCTGGCGCCGCAAGGTGGTCGGCGACCTGACGGGCGTCTTCGACTTCGCGCACCCGGTGTACGGGGTCCCCTCCGGCCTCCCTTCGACGGCGAAGGTCATCGGCCAGTCCACCTGCGGCCCGTTGCCCAACCCCTCCCCCCAGGACAACGCCCTCCCGGTCCAGGAGGCCGGCACCCGCCCCGCCCGCGCCCTCCCGTACCAGGTCAACGGCAACCTGGACCGCTTCGAGTTCGGCCCGATGGGCAAGATCCTGGCCTGGTTCTCGATGACCAACCAGGGCCCGCAGGCCAGGCAGTCGGCGCACTTCTCGATCCAACCGCACCAGTACCGGGACACGGCCGCCTGGCAGTACACGGTCGACCCGGGCGCCACGTCCACGGACTACTTCTCGATCGGCCTGGGCGCCGGCTCCGGCAATTACGACATCTCGATGTACGGCCCGAACCGCTTCCTGCGCCGCTTCATCGGCGACGCCACCCGGCCCGGCAAGGACCTGGAGGTCGCCGCCCGCTACGCGGTGGAGTCGGGCACCGGCAAGATGGCGATCTGGTTCAAGATGACCAACGCCTCGGGCTCTCCGGTCACCTTCACGATCCGCTCGAACGCCTACCGTTCCGACGGCCCCTGGACGTACACGGTCCCGGCGAACTCCTCGCGCGAGGACTTCTTCAACGCCGTGGCCTACAACAAGGGCTGGTACGACTTCACCATCCTGGCCGACTCCGACGGCACCTGGTCCCGCCGCTACACCGGCCACATCGAAACGGGCGCGGCGAGCATCAGCGGCAGCTGAGACCCGCCGCGACCCCGCCCGGGGGCGTGGGCACACCCCCGGAAAGGCCGGAAACACGCGGCGGTCCCGGACGGCGAGACCCCCCGCCACCCCGCCCGCAAACCCCGCCGCCGACGCCGTCCACGACGGCCCGGATCCCCCGGGACCGGTACGTGGTCCACCCCGGCCCGCCCCGCGGTCACGCAGGTCGAAGACGGTCCGCACCCCCGGGACGCCCACGTGGTCCAGCCCGGGCGGCCGCCCGGCCGAGCATCCCCGCCCGGCCGGGCGCCCCGGCCCCCGACGCTCCCGGGCAACCCGTCCGTCGCGGGCGGAGGCGGGTCCTCCCGGACATGAATCGACCGACGTTCGACACCCCCATAACCCCCCTGTCACCACACAACGGGCATTGGCTCGCACCGTCGCCCTGGCCTCGGCAGTCCCCCCGCTGGAAGATCTGCGCATGTCGCCTGAGACCCAGCAGTGGACCCCCACCCATGGCCAGCCCTACCGGCCCGTCGCCTACCGCCCGACGCGCATGCCGAGTCAGGAATCCCTCGCGCGCGCGGCGGAACTGCGGGCCCGGATGGACGAACGGCGCACCGTGCGCCACTTCTCCCCCGACCCCGTCCCCGAGCAGGTCGTCCGCGACGCCATCGCCTGCGCCGCCACCGCCCCGTCGGGGGCGCACCAGCAGCCGTGGAGCTTCGTCCTGGTCAAGGACCCGGCGGTCCGGCGGCAGATCCGGGCCGCCGCCGAGCAGGAGGAGCAGATCTCCTACGACGGCCGCCTCGGCGACGAGTGGCTGGCCGCGCTGCGCCCGATCGGCACGGACGCCGTCAAGACCCACCTCACGGACGCCCCGGCGCTGATCGTGGTCTTCCAGCAGCGGTACTGGCTCGGCCCGGACGGCGACAAGCGCAAGCACTACTACGTGGACGAGTCGGTCGGCATCGCCGTCGGCATGCTCCTCTCGGCCCTCCACCTCTCGGGCCTGGCCGCCCTCATCCACACCCCGAGCCCGATGCGCTTCCTCAGCCACGTCCTGGGCCGCCCGGAGAACGAGAAGGCCTTCGCGGTGATCCCGGTGGGCTACCCCGCGGACGACTGCGAGGTCCCGGACCTGATCCGCAAATCCCTGGACCAGGTCCTCTTCGAGGTCTAGCCGCCCGGCTCCGCCCCAGCGGGCGGCCCGGCCTCTCCGGCCTGCCGCCCGCCCAACGCCGCCACGAGCCGCAACCCGATCCTGACCCGGTCCTCCGGCCCGCAGACTTCCATCGCGGCCCGCACCTGCCGCAGGATCAACCAGTCCCGCACGACCTTGGCCACCCCGAGCACGGCCGCCGTGACGATCACCCCGGTCAGCACGTCGCCCACCGGAGTCGAGGCAGGTCCACGGGTTCCGGGAACGAACCGCAGGAGGCGTGCCGTACGGCCAGGGACGCCTCCCCCAGGTCGACGTCACCCGGATACCCGGAGTCGTCCTCCTCCCTGTCGACGAGGGCGCTCCGCCGTAGTCCGTCCATCAGCTTCACCGCGCCGGACGCGCAGCAGCAGTCGATGACGAGGTCGTACGTCCCGGTGGTACTGAGGCTCACCCAGCCGTGCTCGGCGCCGGCCTTCGTGATCAGCCCCAGTCTCCGGAAGATCCTGCTGAGCAGCCGGTCCCGGTCCCGAGAGGCCGGGCCGTATGCCCCGGGCCGCTCGACCGGGTACCGCCCTGGCCGGTGGTCGCGCCACGACCGGTCCTCCTGGCGACGGATCGGGGACGGACGCGGCCGCCACCCCGGAGACGGGTGCTCCAGCCGAACCCGGGCCTGATCTGCCGCGTCCGTGAACCACCAGGCCCCGTCGTCCCGGACGAGCCTGAGCCCCGGGACGCCGTGGACGGCTCCGGTCCCGTCGAGCCGCGGCCACACGGCATCGATCACCTCATGGGCGCGGACCGGGTCGAGGGAGACCACGGGCTCCGCAGGTGAGGGCCTGATGCCGGTGAGGCCGAGGACCGCGCCACCGCCGAGCGCGGCGAGGAGCCGCGCCTCGAACGCCTGCTGCTCCGGGGTACCCGCATCGGGTACCGGTCGACTGCGGGTGATCAGGCCCTCCGCCGCCCACTGCATGCAGGTCTCGTGGGCGAGGCCGGTGGCCCGACGGCAGATGGTCGCCACGCGGTGCCGGTTGTCGTTGCGGCGGGACATACGTCTCCTCGGGCTCCGTCCCGGCACGGGCACGTAGAGGTCGTACATCACCTGATGTGGAACCCACCCCCGCACGGGAACTCGTCAGAGCCCTTCGCTCCCCCGGGTAGCCGGGCCCGGGTGCCGGAGCGCGTCGCCGTACGCGACAACTGCATTCAGGCTAGCAGGAGTTGGACCCCCCGGAAACTGGGACCGCCCCCGCTCCGGACTTGGGGGTACCGGAGCGGGGGCGGGATTCAGGGGAGGGCGGGTCAGCCCATGTGGGGGTAGCCGTACTCGGTCGGCGGGACCAGGGTCTCCTTGATGGAGCGGGTCGAGGTCCAGCGCAGCAGGTTCGACGCCGCGCCCGCCTTGTCGTTGGTGCCCGAGGCGCGGCCGCCGCCGAAGGGCTGCTGGCCGACGACGGCGCCGGTCGACTTGTCGTTGATGTAGAAGTTGCCCGCCGCGAAGCGGAGCTTCTCCATCGTGTCGGCCGCCGCGTAGCGGTCCTGGGCGATGACGGCGCCGGTCAGGGCGTACGCCGAGACGTTCTCCATCTGGGCCAGCATCGCGTCGTACTCCGCGTCCTCATAGACGTGGATCGCGAGGATCGGGCCGAAGTACTCGGTCGTGAAGACCTCGTTCTCCGGGTCCGTGCACTCGATGACGGTCGGGCGGACGAAGTAGCCCTCCGAGTCGTCGTACGTGCCGCCCGCGACGATCGTGCAGGTCGGGTCGGCCTTCGCACGGTCGATCGCAGCCTTGTTCTTCGCGAAGGAGCGCTCGTCGATGACGGCGCCGATGAAGTTCGACAGGTCGCGGACGTCACCCATGGTGATGCCGTCGACCTCGGCCGCGAACTGCTCCTTGAAGCCGTCGTTCCAGATCGAGGCCGGAACGTAGGCGCGCGAGGAGGCCGAGCACTTCTGGCCCTGGAACTCGAAGGAGCCGCGGGTCAGGGCGGTCTTCAGGATCGCGCGGTCCGCGGACGGGTGCGCGACGACGAAGTCCTTGCCGCCCGTCTCGCCGACCAGGCGCGGGTACGAGCGGTAGTTCTCGATGTTGTTGCCGACCGTCTTCCACAGGTACTGGAAGGTCTTGGTCGAGCCGGTGAAGTGGATGCCGGCCAGCTCGGGGTGGTTCAGGGCCACCTCGGAGACGGCGATGCCGTCGCCGGTCACCAGGTTGATGACGCCCTTGGGCAGGCCGGCCGCCTCCAGGAGCTCCATGAGGAGGACCGCGGAGTGGGTCTGCGTCGGGGACGGCTTCCACACGACCACGTTGCCCATCAGGGCCGGGGCGGTCGGCAGGTTGCCGGCGATGGCCGTGAAGTTGAACGGGGTGATCGCGTAGACGAAGCCCTCGAGCGGACGGTGGTCGCTGCGGTTCCACACGCCGGCGGAGTTCGCGGCGGGCTGCTCGGCCAGGATCTGGCGGGCGAAGTGGACGTTGAAGCGCCAGAAGTCGACGAGCTCGCACGGGGTGTCGATCTCGGCCTGCTGCGCGGTCTTCGACTGACCCAGCATGGTCGAGGCGGCCAGCTTCTCGCGCCACGGGCCGGCCAGCAGCTCGGCGGCGCGCAGGATGATCGCGGCGCGGTCGTCGAAGGACATCGCGCGCCAGGCCGGAGCGGCGGCCAGGGCGGCGTCGACGGCCTCCTGGGCGTCGGCCCGGGTGGCGTTGGCGTACGTGCCGATGACCGACTTGTGGTCGTGCGGCTGGACGACGTCGAAGCGCTCGCCGCCACCCATCCGCTTGACGCCGTCGATCGTCATCGGGAGGTCGATCGGGTTCTCGGACAGCTGCTTGAGCTGGATCTCGAGGCGCGCGCGCTCGGCGCTGCCCGGGGCGTACGAGTGGACCGGCTCGTTGACCGGCGCGGGGACCTGGGTCACAGCATCCATGGCGAGGTAACTCCTTGACCTGGTTCGGGCGGGCTAGTTCTTGGTGATCATCGAGCGGAGGAAGAACAGCAGGTTGGCCGGCTTCTCCGCGAGGCGGCGCATGAAGTAGCCGTACCAGTCCGTGCCATAGGCCGTGTAGACCCGCATTCGATGACCCTCGGAGGCGAGCCGGAGGTGCTCCTCGCTGCGGATGCCGTAGAGCATCTGGAACTCGTACTCGTCCAGCTTGCGCCCGGCCTGCCGGGCGAGCTCCTGCGCGATGGAGATCAGGCGCGGGTCGTGGGACCCGATCATCGGGTAGCCCTCGCCCTCCATGAGGATCCGCATGATCCGGACGTACGCCTTGTCGATCTCGGCCTTGTCCTGGTACGCGACCTCGGCGGGCTCCTTGTAGGCGCCCTTCACGATGCGGACGCGGCTGCCGGCGGCGGCCAGGCGGCGGGCGTCGGCCTCGGTGCGGAAGAGGTAGGCCTGGATGACGCAGCCGGTCTGCGGGAAGTCCCGGCGCAGCTCCTCGTGGATGGCGAACATCGAGTCGAGGGTGGTGTGGTCCTCGGCGTCGAGGGTCACGGTGGTGCCGATGGCGGCGGCGGCTTCGACGACCGGGCGGACGTTGGCGAGGGCGAGCTCGTGGCCGCCCTCCAGCGCCTGGCCGAACATCGACAGCTTCACGGACATCTCGACGGCCTCGCCCAGACCCAGGTCCTTGAGGCGCTCGATGAGCTCCAGGTAGGCGTCCCGGGCGGCGTACGACTGCTCGACGGCGGTGATGTCCTCGCCGACCACGTCGAGGGTGACCTCGAGGCCCTTGCGGGTGAGCTCCTCGACGATCGGGATGACCTGGTCGACCGTCTCACCGGGGATGAAGCGGTTGACCACCGGCTTGGTCACCGGGGCGGCAGAGACGATTCGGCGCATCTTGTCGCTGCGCGAAGCGGCGAGGATCGCGGGACCCAGCACGGGGCACCTCCAACGGGTGGCAGAAGCGGTCATACGGGCGCCGCGGGGGTGTGCTGCGGCCGTAGGGAATACGCAAGTAAAACCACCGTGAAATTTATGGATCTCCCCGATCCTCTGCCATCGACAGCTGTCACGCATCCGTGTCCGCGATCTCATACATCTGTCTGAAGAGGCGGGGCGGGGGTGGGAGAATGTGCCCGTGAAGGGCGATTACCAGGACCTGGTGGACGAGATCTCGGCGCTGCTCGGCGCCCCGGCGACGCTGGAGAACCGGGACTTCCGTCTGATCGCCTTCGGCGCCCACGACAGCGAGGACGACCTCGCGATGGACCCCGTGCGCACCCGTTCGATCCTGACCCGGCAGTCCACGGCGGCGGTGCGGTCCTGGTTCGAGGGCTTCGGCATCGCCCGCGCCACCGGACCGGTCCGGATCCCGGCGGCCCCGGACGCGGGCGTCTTCCGGGGACGGATCTGCCTGCCCGTGCGCTACCGGGGCATCGTCCAGGGCTATGTATGGCTCCTCGACCGGGATCCGGGTCCCGCTCCGGAGGCCCTGGAGGCGGCCATGGAGGTGGCCCAGCGGATCGGGGTGCTGCTCGCCGAGGAGGCCAAGGCGGGCGCCGACCTCTCACGGGAGTTCCTCGCGGTGCTGACCGCCGGGCGCGGCTGGCAGCAGGACATGGCCGTGGCCTCGCTTCGGCTGGCCCTGGGCGCGGGGGCCGAGGGGCTGCACGCGGCGGTGTGCGTGGCCCCGTGGTCCGGGGAGGCGCCCTCGTCGGTGCCGGGGGCGGCGGCGGTGTGCGTCGTACCGGCCGAGGCGGCGGGGGCCGGCCGGGACCGGCTGGCGGTCCTCCTGCGGCTGCGCTCCCCGGACGCCATGGGCCCGGCCCTGACGGCCCTGGGCCGCCTCCTGCCGCGGGCGGCGGCGGTACGGGCCGGGGCGGCGTCCGCGAAGGCCTCGGCAGCCAGGGCCGCACGGACGTCCGCGGGGGCTTCCGCGGTGTCGGGTCCGGCTCGCACGACGCGCGCCGCGGCCGCGGGCGGGGCGGCCGGGGCCTCCACGTCCGAGACCGTCGGGGCGGTCGGGGCGGGCTCCGGGGACGCTGCGGCGCACGGGGCGACCGCCGGGGTGTCGGATCCCGTGCGCGGGCTCGGGGAGCTGCCCGCCGCCTGGGGGCAGGCCGTCGCCGCCGCGCGGGCGGCCGCCGCCGAGCCGCGGCTCGGGCCGGTGGCGCAGTGGGCGGGGATCGGGCCGTACCGGATGCTGGGCGCGCTGGCCGCCGGACCCGTGGACGACCCGGTGACACGGGCCCTGCTGAGCCCGGCCCACCGGGAACTGGCCCGCACCGCAGAGGTGTTCCTCGACTGCGCCGGACAGGCCGGCCGGGCGGCGGCGGCGCTGGGCGTCCACCGCCAGACCCTGTACTACCGGCTGGGCCGGGTGGAGCAGCTGACCGGGCTCGACCTGGACTCCGGCGAGGACCGGCTGCTGCTCCACATGGCCCTCAAGTCCGCCCGGCTGAACGGGTGAACCGGTGAGTTGGTGAATCGGTGAACCGGTGAACCGGTGGACCGGTGGACCGGTGGACCGGGGTGAACGGGCGACACGGCGAACGGGCCGACCGCTAGCCCGCCGCGCGCCCCGCGTCCGCGATCCCCTCACCCAGCCTGCGCAGCCCCTCGGTGAACTCCTCGCCCGACGGGGCGCTCTCCGGGTCGAACAGCCACTGGATCATCAGGCCGTTGAGCAGGGCCTGGTAGACCGCCCCGAGGGTGCGCTCGTCGCGTTCGGTGAGCTGCTCCTCGGGGATCCCGGTCATCATCGAGACCAGGCCCCGGCGCCCCTCGAGCTGCGAGGCGGCCAGCATGGACTTCAGCTCCGGCTTCTGGTCCCGGCTCAGCGCGACCTCCAGGCTGGCCGCCCAGACCGGCCCGGCCGCGCCGTGCTCGGCGATGACCCCGTCCCACAGGGCGCGCAGCCGCTCCAGGGAGCCCCCGGCCCCTTCGAGCCCGGCCTGCCGGCCCTCGCCCCACTCCTCGATCAGGGCGATGAACGCCTTGGTGAGCAGGGCGTCCTTGGAGCCGTAGTGGTAGCCGATGGACGCCAGGTTGGTCCCGGAGGCGCTGACGATGTCCCGCGCGGTGGTCCGCACGAACCCCTTCTCGGCGAGGCACTTCTTGGCGCCCTCGAGCAGATCTTCTCGGTGTCCCATGCCGACACGGTAGCAAGACGTCCGTTTAATACATACGTCTATCCCAGGTTCGCGCGAAAAGGGCCCGGGGCGTGTGCCCCGGGCCCTTCCGCGACGAGCGCGCCGCCGTCAGCCGAGGTTGACCGAACGGGCCGACGCCGCGCCGATCTCCGCCGAGATGGCCGCGAGGACGTCCACCGGGACCTCCGCGTCGACGGTCAGGACGACGAGCGCCTCGCCGCCCTCCTCCGCACGGGCCACCTGCATGCCCGCGATGTTCAGCCCGGCCTCGCCGAGCAGCTGGCCGACCTTGCCGACCACGCCCGGGCGGTCGGTGTAGCGGAGCACGATCATGTGGTCGGCCAGGGCCAGGTCCACGTCGTACTCGCCCACGCCCACAATCTTCTGGAGGTGCTTCGGGCCCGCGAGCGTGCCGGAGACCGACACCTCCTGGCCGTCCGCCAGGGTGCCGCGGACGGTCACCACGTTGCGGTGGTCCGGGGACTCGGAGCTGGTCGTCAGACGCACCTCGACGCCGCGCTCCTGCGCGAACAGCGGGGCGTTGACGTAGGAGACCGTCTCGTCGACGACATCCTCGAACACGCCCTTGAGGGCGGAGAGTTCGAGCACCTTGACGTCGTGCTGGGTGATCTCGCCGCAGACCTCGACGTCGAGGCGGACCGCGACCTCGCCCGCGAGGGCGGTGAAGATGCGGCCGAGCTTCTCCGCGAGCGGCAGGCCGGGGCGCACGTCCTCGGCGATGACACCGCCCTGGACGTTGACCGCGTCCGGAACGAGCTCACCGGCGAGGGCCAGGCGCACCGACTTGGCGACCGCGATGCCGGCCTTCTCCTGGGCCTCGTCCGTGGACGCGCCGAGGTGCGGGGTGCAGACGACCTGGTCGAGCTCGAACAGCGGGGAGTCCGTGCAGGGCTCCTTCGCGTACACGTCGAGGCCGGCGCCGGCGACGCGGCCCTCCTTGATGGCCGAGTACAGCGCGGCCTCGTCCACGATCCCGCCGCGGGCGGCGTTGACGATGCGGACGGACGGCTTGACCTTGTGCAGGGCCTCGTCCCCGATGAGACCGAGGGTCTCGGGGGTCTTGGGCAGGTGCACGGTGATGAAGTCGGCGACCTCGAGCAGCTCGTCCAGCGTCAGCATCTTGACGCCCATCTGGGCGGCGCGCGCGGGCTGCACGTAGGGGTCGTACGCGACGACCTTCATGCCGAAGGCCGACATGCGCTGGGCGACCAGGACGCCGATGCGGCCGAGGCCGACGACGCCGAGGGTCTTCTCGCTGAGCTCGACGCCCGTGTACTTGTTGCGCTTCCACTCGCCGTTCTTCAGCGCGGTGTTGGCCTGCGCGATGTTGCGGGCGGTGGCGACGAGCAGACCGCAGGCGAGCTCGGCGGCGGTGACGATGTTGGAGGTCGGGGCGTTCACGACCATCACGCCGGCCTTGGTGGCGGCGGAGACGTCCACGTTGTCGAGGCCCACACCGGCGCGGGCGACGACCTTCAGCTTCTTGGCGGCGGCGATGGCCTCGGCGTCCACCTTGGTGGCGGAGCGGACCAGGATGGCGTCGACGTCGACGATCGCGGGCAGCAGCTCCGCGCGGTCAGCGCCGTTGACGTGCCGGATCTCGAAGTCCGGACCGAGCGCGTCCACCGTGGCGGGCGACAGCTCCTCGGCGATGAGTACGACAGGTTTCGAGCTCACGTGGGTCCTCACAAGTCCAGTGCGGACGGCCGTCCCGACGGCCGCATGCGGTGGAGGGGGTAGCCGCGTGGAAGACGCACGACACTGTGGGCCTGACGCGTTGTGTTGAGCAGTGTAGTGGCGGTTCCGGCGCGGGATTCCGCCTGTACGGAAGGATCACCCGTCCGTGATTGGCCGGGGTGGACAAGCCGCACGGTTCGAGGTCGCCGTTCCGTCGATTTCCGGCCGGTCCACGACGGAGGGGCCGGCCGGGGCGGAAGCGCGGCGGGGCCGGGACTGAAGCGTCCCGGCCCCGCCGTGCGCGAGATCAGCTCTCGTCGCTGTCGACCCAGCTCATCAGCTTGCGCAGCTTCTTGCCGGTGGTCTCGAGCAGGTGCTCGGAGTCGGCCTTCTTGTACTCGTTGTACTTCGGCAGGCCGGCCTTGTACTCGGCCATCCACTCCTCGGCGAACTTGCCGCTCTGGATCTCCTCCAGGACCTTCTTCATCTCGGCCTTGGTGGCCTCGGTGATGACGCGGGGGCCGGTGATGTAGTCGCCCCACTCGGCGGTCTCGGAGACCGACCAGCGCATCTTCTCCAGGCCACCCTCGTACATGAGGTCCACGATGAGCTTCAGCTCGTGCAGGCACTCGAAGTACGCGATCTCCGGCTGGTAGCCGGCCTCGGTCAGGGTCTCGAAACCGGCCTTGACCAGGGCGGAGGCACCACCGCAGAGGACGGCCTGCTCACCGAACAGGTCGGTCTCGGTCTCCTCGGTGAAGGTGGTCTTGATGACGCCGGCGCGGGTGCCGCCGATGCCGGCCGCGTACGAGAGCGCCAGGTCGAAGGCCTTGCCGGTGGCGTCCTGCTCGACGGCGGCGATGCACGGAACGCCGCGGCCCTCCTCGTACTGGCGGCGGACCAGGTGGCCCGGGCCCTTCGGGGCGACCAGGGCGACGTCCACGTTGGTGGGGGGCTTGATGAAGCCGTAGCGGACGTTGAAGCCGTGGCCGAAGAAGAGGGCGTCGCCCTCCTTCAGGTGGTCCTTGATGGACGCCTCGTAGATCTCGGCCTGGAGCGGGTCCGGGGTCAGGATCATGATGACGTTCGCCCACTCGGCGGCCTCGGCCACGGAGACGACCTTCAGGCCCTGCTCCTCGGCCTTGGCCTTGGAGCTGGAGCCCTCCTTGAGGCCGACGACGACGTCGACGCCGGAGTCACGGAGCGACAGCGCGTGGGCGTGGCCCTGGCTGCCGTAACCGATGACCGCGACCTTGCGGCCCTGGATGATGGACAGGTCGGCGTCGTTCTCGTAGAACAGCTCGGCCACTGGGATATCTCCTTGGTGCGCTGGTGTTGCTCCCACCGTACGGCGGGGAACGGATAAAGAGTTTGTCGGTCTCGCCATGCGAACCGGGCGTGTCCCGCCCGGTCCAGGCGTGGCGTCAGGCGTGTGTCAGGCGCTGCGCTCGAGGGAGCGCAGGCTGCGGTCCGTGATGGACCGGCCGCCGCGCCCTATGGCGATGGTGCCGGACTGCACCAGTTCCTTGATGCCGAAGGGCTCCAGCATCTTGAGCATGGCGCTGAGCTTGTCGCTGCCGCCGGTGGCCTCGATGGTGACGGCCTCCGGGGAGACGTCGACGGTCTTGGCGCGGAACAGCTGGACGATCTCGACGATCTGCGAGCGCGTCTCGTTGTCGGCGCGGACCTTCACCAGAACGAGTTCGCGTTCGATGGCGTTCGACGGCTCCAGCTCGACGATCTTGAGCACGTTGACCAGCTTGTTGAGCTGCTTGGTCACCTGCTCCAGCGGGAGGTCCTCCACGTTCACGACGATGGTGATGCGGGAGATGTCGGGGTGCTCGGTGACACCGACCGCGAGCGAGTCGATGTTGAACCCGCGGCGGGAGAACAGGGCGGCGATCCGGGCGAGGATGCCGGGGGTGTTCTCGACCAGGACCGAGAGCGTGTGCTTGGACATGTGAGTCGTTCTCTCTCTCAGGCTCTCTCGGCTCAGTCGTCTTCGTTGTCGCCGAAGTCGGGGCGGACGCCCCGGGCTGCCAGGACCTCGTCGTTGGAGGTGCCGGCGGCGACCATCGGCCACACCATGGCGTCCTCGTGGACGATGAAGTCGATCACGACCGGGCGGTCGTTGATCGCGTTGGCCTCGGCGATGACCTTGTCCAGGTCCGCCGGGTCCTCGCAGCGCAGCGCGACGCAGCCCATGGCCTCGGACAGCTTGACGAAGTCCGGGACGCGGGTGCCCTGGCGGGGGGCGGAGGACTCGCCGAGCTGGGAGCCGACCGTGTCGTGGCCGGTCTCGTCGGCGTGCAGGACGGTGTTGGAGTAGCGCTGGTTGTAGAACAGCGTCTGCCACTGGCGGACCATGCCGAGGGCGCCGTTGTTGATGATGGCGACCTTGATCGGGATGTTGTTCAGCGCGCAGGTGGCCAGTTCCTGATTGGTCATCTGGAAGCAGCCGTCGCCGTCGATCGCCCAGACCGCGCGGTCCGGCATGCCGACCTTGGCGCCCATCGCGGCGGGGACCGCGTAGCCCATGGTTCCGGCGCCGCCGGAGTTCAGCCAGGTGCGGGGCTCCTCGTACTTGACGAAGTGGGAGGCCCACATCTGGTGCTGGCCGACACCGGCCGTGAAGATCGTGTGCTCCGGCGCCAGCGCGCCGATCCGCTCGATGACCTGCTGCGGGGAGAGCGAGCCGTCCTCGGGCAGGTCGTAGCCCAGGGGGTAGGTCTCGCGCCAGCGGTTGAGGTCCTTCCACCAGGCGGTGTAGTCGCCGGTGTGGCCCTCGTTGTGCTCGGCCTGGACGGCCTGGACGAGGTCGGCGATGACCTCGCGGGCGTCGCCCACGATCGGGACGTCGACCTCGCGGTTCTTGCCGATCTCCGCCGGGTCGATGTCCGCGTGGATGACCTTGGCGAAGGGGGCGAAGCTGTCCAGCTTGCCGGTGACGCGGTCGTCGAAGCGGGTGCCGAGGGCGATCAGCAGGTCCGACTTCTGCAGCGCGGTGACGCCGGTGACGGAACCGTGCATGCCCGGCATGCCCACGTGCAGCGGGTGGCTGTCGGGGAAGGAGCCCAGGGCCATCAGGGTGGTACAGACCGGGACGCCGGTCAGCTCGGCGAGGACCTTCAGCTCGGCCGTGGCACCGGACTTCATGACGCCGCCGCCGACGTACAGGACGGGGCGCTTGGCCTGGACGATGAGCTTGGCGGCCTCGCGGATCTGCTTGGCGTGCGGCTTGGTGACCGGCCGGTAGCCGGGCAGGTCCAGGGCCGGGGGCCAGGAGAAGGTGGTCTTCGCCTGGAGGGCGTCCTTGGCGATGTCGACCAGGACCGGGCCGGGACGGCCGCTGGAGGCGATGTGGAAGGCCTCGGCGATGGTCTTGGCGATGTCCTCGGCCTTGGTGACCAGGAAGTTGTGCTTGGTGATCGGCATCGTGATGCCGACGATGTCCGCCTCCTGGAAGGCGTCGGTGCCGATCGCCTTGGAGGAGACCTGGCCGGTGATCGCGACGAGCGGGACGGAGTCCATGTGGGCGTCCGCGATCGGGGTGACCAGGTTGGTGGCGCCCGGGCCGGAGGTGGCCATGCAGACGCCGACCTTGCCGGTGGCCTGGGCGTAGCCGGTGGCGGCGTGGCCGGCCCCCTGCTCGTGGCGGACCAGGATGTGACGGACCTTCTTGCTGTCCATCATCGGGTCGTACGCCGGGAGGATGCAGCCGCCCGGGATGCCGAAGACGGTGTCGCACCCCACCTCTTCGAGAGAGCGGATGAGGGACTGCGCGCCCGTGACGTGCTCAACTGCGGTGGGCTGGTGCCCACCCGTGCGGGGCCGCGGCTGCGGATGGTGGGCCCCGGAGGCCTGCTCGGTCATCGGCATTCTCTTCTCGAAGCTGAGGGTTTTACGCGGAGCGGGGGTGCCCCGGTTCTCGTCCGGGTGCGTGTGCCAGTGCAACAAAAAACCCCTCGTGCCAGGTGGCAAGCGAGGGGAGCGCGTCGGCGGTGTGGAGCGGGGACATGCAGGTCCCAGCTTCAGCCGACGCGCTTTCCAAGTACGAGAATTCGGGTGCGCATGGCATTGACCCTCCCTCCGGCGGGAGGTCGATGTCAAGCGGGTGGGACGGGCGTCTCATTATTTGAGCCTCTACGGATGACCATCGAGCCACCGGACGAGCCTCCGGCCAAGGCGGGCTGGGCCGTACCGCCCGGTACTGGGAACGTACCTCTCACGAGCGCGCGGCGCAGCCTGTATTCGTCGAGGGGGCCGGAAAACGCCATTCCCTGTCCGTGGGTGCAGCCCATGGCGCGCAGGGCCGCCACCTGTTCGGGGAGGTCCACGCCGTCGGCCACGGACTGCATGCCCAGATCGTTTGCGATGCGCAACAATCCTGCGGTGATCTTGTGCAGGCGGGCGGACTCGACGACGCCCTCCACCAGGCCCCGGTCCAGCTTGAGCAGGTCCACGGGGAGCCTGCGGAGGGCGCTGATGGCCGCGTAGCCGCTGCCGAAGCCGTCGAGGGCGATCCGTACGCCCAGCCGGTGCAGGGCCGTCAGGCGGCGTTCCAGCTCGTCGAAGGGGACCCTGGGGTCGGAGGCGGCGAGTTCGAGGACGAGGCCCCCGGAGGGCAGCCCGTGCCGGCCGAGCAGCGCCTCGACGGAACCGCCGGGGACCGACCGGTCGAGGAGCCGCTGGGCGGTCATCCGCACGACCACTGGTACGTCGTGCCCCGCGAGGTGGCGCTCGGCGGCCTCCGACACCGCCTCCTCGAGGAGCCATCGGCTCAGTTCGGCGGCGCGGGAGGGGTCGGCCGCGCCGCCAGAGCCGCCCTCGCTGTGTTCGGCCACGCGGAGGAACTCGGACGGGGTGAAGAGGATCCCCTGGGCGGAGCGCCAGCGGGCCTGCGCGGCCACGGCCGCGACCTCGCCGTCGGCCAGGCAGACCACCGGCTGGTGCAGCAGGGCGAACTCGCCCTCGTGCAGCGCGGTGCGGAGCTTCCCGGCCAGTTCCGCCTTGCGGACGACCTCGGCCTGCATCTGCGGGGCGTACAGCTCGACCCGGTCCTTGCCGCCGGCCTTGGCCCGGTACATCGCGAGGTCCGCGTTGCGCATCAGGTCCGAAGGGGTGATCCCGGGGTCGGCGAAGGCCACGCCGATGCTGGCGGCGACCCGGACCTCGCTGCCGGCGATGCGGTAGGGCTGGGAGAGGGTGGCACGGAGCCGGTCGGCGATCTCGTGGACCTGGTACTCGCGGGCGCTGCGGTCCCGGTTGCCGTCGCCGAGGATGAGGGCGGCGAACTCGTCGCCGCCGAGCCGGGCGGCGGTGTCACCGGCCCGGACGGCGTCCTGGAGGCGGTGGGCGGCCTCGACGAGCAGTTCGTCGCCCGCCTGGTGGCCGATGGTGTCGTTGACGGCCTTGAAGCCGTCGAGGTCGATGAAGAGGACGGCGGTGCTGTGGTCGCCCGCGCGGCGGCCGGTCAGCGCCTGGCGGACGCGGCGGGTGAACAGGGCCCGGTTGGGCAGGTCGGTGAGCGGGTCGTGCTCGGCGCTGTGCTGGAGCTGGGCCTGGAGGCGGACCCGCTCGGTGACGTCCCGGCTGTTGAGGATGAGTCCGCCCTGGTGCCGGTTGACGGTGGACTCCACGTTGAGCCATTCGCCGCCGCCGGATTTGAACCGGCATTCGATGCGGGTGGTGGGCTCCTCGGCGGGCGGGGCGGCCAGGAAGCGGCGCACCTCGTGGACCACGCGGCCGAGGTCGTCGGGGTGGATCAGGGCGGCCAGTTCGGTGCCGACCAGCTCCTCCGCCTCGCGGCCGTAGACCCCGGCGGCGGCGGGGCTGACGTAGCGCAGGGTCCCGGTGGGCGCGGCGATCATGATGACGTCGCTGGAGCCCTGGACCAGGGAGCGGAAGTGGTTCTCCTTCTGGGCCAGTTCCTGGGTCAGGGCGATGTTGTCGAGGAGCATGATGCCCTGCCGGACCACGAGGGCGAGGACGACCGTGCAGCCGGTGAAGACCACCATCCGGTCGACCTTCCGTCCGTCCACCACGTTGTAGAGGATGCCCAGGGTGCAGACGGCGGCCGCGAGGTACGGGGTGAGCGCCGGGAGGGAGCCGGTGATGGGGCGGCTGTGCGGCCGGTCGGCGCGCGGGGGCACGGGGCGTGGGAGCGGTTCCGGGCGGCGGCCTGCGGCCCAGGGGGCGTAGGCCAGCAGGAGGGAGCCCGCGAACCAGCCGGCGTCGAGGATCTCCCCGGAGCGGTAGGTGGTGTTCAGCAGCGGCGAGGTGAACAGGGCGTCGCTCAGGACGGTCAGCGCGAGGGCCGCGATGGCCGTGTTGATCGCGGAGCGGTTGTTGGCCGAGCGCCGGAAGTGCAGGACCAGCACCATCGAGACCAGTGCGATGTCGAGGAGCGGGTAGGCGAGGGAGAGCGCGGCGCGCGGGACGCTGCCGGGGGCTCCGGACTGGGCGGTGCGGGCGGCGTTGGCGAGGGCCAGGCTCCAGGAGAGGGTCAGCAGCGAGCCGCCGATGAGCCAGGAGTCGAGCGCCAGGCAGACCCATCCGGCGCGGGTGACCGGGCGTTTGGCGAGGACGAGCAGGCCCACGATGGCGGGCGGGGCGAAGCAGAGGAAGGCGAAGTCGGCGAGCGAGGGCTCGGGCACCTTCTGGTCGAGGACCACCTCGTACCAGCCCCAGACGCCGTTGCCCAGGGCCCCCATGAGCGAGGAGAACGCGAACATCAGCCAGGCGGGGCGCTCGCGCCGGCCGATCGCGCGGGCGTAGTGGTAGCAGGAGACGGCTGCCAGTAAACCGGCGGTACTGAGCCCGAAGTCGCCCATGATCTTGGCGAGTTCCTTCGAGCCCCAGCCGAGGGCGGCTCCGACGGCGTAGCCGCCGCTGACCACCGCGAGGAGGAGCTGGCCCCCCAGACCCCTGCCGCCGCCGCCCGCGACCGGCGGCCGGGTCAGGAGCGCCGCCCCCGGGGCGCTCACCGGTCCCCCTCGCCGGCTCGTTCCGGCGCAGTCCAGTCTCGGCACCGTCGCCTCCGGCGGCTCTGCCGCATCGGATCCTTCGTCCATTGGCCGTGCATCGCCCGTCGCCCCCCAAAGTGTCCGATCACTCCCCAGCGCCAGACGTACGTGGCGCAGCCCCTTGTTCCGGACGATACACCACTTTCGTCACTCAGCGACATAGCTTCTCTACTCTCCGTTACCACCGGGAGCCGTGCGGCAACTGCTCGCATACGTATGGACGCGGAGAGTGTGCGGTCTGGTTCAGTCCGTGATCAGAACGGTGTTCTCGACCGGCTCCCCGGCGGCGAACCGGGTGAGCTGGCGGGCGACGAGGCGCTTCGCCCGGGGCTCGAACGCCGAGCTGCTCCCGCCCACGTGAGGCGTGATCAGGACGTTCGGGGCGTGCCACAGCGGGTGGCCCGGAGGCAGCGGTTCCGGGTCGGTGACGTCGAGGGCGGCGCGCAGCCGGCCGGACTCCAGTTCGGCCAGCAGGGCCTTGGTGTCGGCCACGGGTCCGCGCGAGACGTTCACCAGCAGGGCTCCGTCCTTCATCCGGCCGAGGAAGGCGGCGCCCGCCAGGCCCCGGGTCTCCTCGGTCAGCGGGGTGGTGAGGACGACCACGTCCGCTTCGGGGAGGAGGCCCGGGAGGTCGCCGAGGGCGTGCACCGGCCCGTGCGGGGCGGTGCGGGCCGAGCGGGCGACGCGGGTGATCCGCCCGCACTCGAAGGGCAGGAGCCGGTCCTCGACGGCCGCGCCGATCGACCCGTAGCCGACGATCAGGACGGACTTGTCGGCGAGGGCCTCGTAGAAGCCGCCGCGCCACTCCTCGCGGTCCTGGCCGCGCAGCATCCCGGGGATGCCGCGCAGGGAGGCGAGGGTGAGGGTCAGGGCGAGCTCGGCGGTGCTGGCCTCGTGGACGCCGCGGGCGTTGCACAGCCGGACGCCGGGGCCCAGGAGGCCGAGGCCGGGCAGGACGTGGTCGATGCCGGCGGTGAGGGTCTGCACGACGCGCAGTGCGGGCATGGCCGGGAGCGGACGCAGGGTCACGGCCTGGGACTTCATGTACGGGGTGACGTAGAAGACGCAGCCGGCCGGGTCGGCCGGGAACTCCTCCTCACCGTCCCACTGCCGGTAGTGGAAGGTGTCGGGGAGGCCGTCGATCTCCCCGGGCGGGAACGGGAGCCAGACCTCGGCGGTCGTTGCAGTCATGATCCCGAGGCTATGCGAAGGGAACGTGATCAAGCCGTTAGTTTGAGGGCCGGACCGGGACCGGGCCGGGAGGGGGGACGCAGGGGTGGAGCGCAGGTCGATCGGATCGGGACCGCTGACGGTGGGGGCCATCGGGCTCGGCTGCATGCCGATGAGCTGGGCCTACGCGCCGTCGCGCCGCCGGGGCGAGGAGTCGCTGCGGACCCTGCACACGGCGCTGGACCTGGGGGCGAACCTGCTGGACACGGCCGATCTGTACGGGCCGTTCACCAACGAGCTGGTGGTGGGGCGGGTGCTGCGGGAGCGGCGGGCCGAGGCCTTCGTCTCGGCCAAGGTGGGGCTGCGGGCGGGCGAGGGGCACGTGGTGGCGGACGGGCGGCCGGATTACGTGCGCCGGGCGTGCGACGCCTCGCTGCGGCGGCTGCGCACGGACGTCATAGACCTGTACCAGCTGCACCGGGTGGACCCGGAGGTCCCGGTGGAGGAGACCTGGGGGGCCATGGCGGAGCTGGTGCAGGCGGGGAAGGTGCGGGCGCTGGGGTTCTGCGCGCTGGGCGCGGGCGCGGGGCCGGGTGCGGGGCGGCGGGGGGACCGGGGGTACCGCTCGACGCTGCGGCACCTGGAGCGGGTGCAGCAGGTGTTCCCGGTGACGGCGGTGCAGGCGGAGCTGTCGGTGTGGTCGCCCGAGGCGGCGTGGCAGCTGCTGCCGTGGTGTGCGGCGCGGGGGGTGGGGGTGCTGGCGGCGATGCCGCTGGGCAGCGGGTTCCTGACCGGGACGCTGACGCCGGGGCAGGGGTTCGAGGAGGCGGACGTGCGGGCCCGGCACCCCCGGTTCACGGCGCACGCCATGGCGTCCAACCAGGTGCTGGTGGCGGAGCTGCGGCGGGCGGCACGGCGGCACGGGCCGGAGGTCACCGCGGCGCAGGTGGCGCTGGCGTGGGTGCTGGCGCAGGGGCCGCACGTGGTACCGGTGCCGGGGGCGCGGCGGGCGCGCTGGGCGGCGGAGAACGCGCGGGCGGCCGAGGTGCGGCTGACGGCCGGGGAGCTGGCGGGGTTCGCGGCGCTGCCGGCGGCGGTGGGGGCCTGGGACTGAGCCCGGGCTCGGGGGGTCGGGCTCGGGGGGGGGATCGACCGCGACAACCACTCGATCGGGTGTACGAGTGGTGGAACTTGGGCACCCGCCGGATCTGTTGGGTCTTGTGAAGGGCAGGGCTGGAGGACCGACCGGAGGGGAGCACGGCGATGCGGTACGGAGAGCGGGACGGGCGTTTCGGTGCGGGGCGCTACGGGGCCGGGGGCGCGCGGCGCCGGGGGGTGCTGGCCGGGCTCGCGCTGGCGGGGTGCGGGGCGCTGCTGGCGTCGGGGTGTTCGGCGTCGGGCTCGGGCGGGGCTCCGCCGGGGGCGGGAGGTTCGCCACCGGTGTCGTCGGCGGCTTCCGCGGGGGCCTCGCCGGGGGCGCCGGCGCCGCCGGCCAAGGGGTCCGTGCAGGTCACGGGTGAGGTGGCGAAGGGGCTGGACTCCCCCTGGGGCGTGGCCCCGCTGCCGGGCGGGGACCTGCTGGTGGCCTCGCGGGACAAGGGGACGATCAGCAGGGTCCGCTCGGACACGGGTCAGGTGACGGAGATCGGAAGGGTTCCCGGGGTGGCGCCCGGCAGGGAGGGCGGGCTGCTGGGGCTCGCGCTGTCCCCGCACTTCGCCTCGGACCGGCTGGTGTACGCGTACTTCACGACGGAGTCGGACAACCGGATCGCCCGGATGCGCTACGACGAGCAGAGACCGCCGGGGCAGCAGCTGGGCGCGCCGGACACGGTGCTGAGGGGCATCCCCAAGGGGCTCCTGCACAACGGCGGGCGGATCGCCTTCGGCCCGGACGGGATGCTCTACGCCGGGACGGGCGAGACGGGGAACACGGCGCTGGCGCAGGACAGGAAGTCGCTGGGCGGGAAGATCCTGCGGATGACCCCCGACGGGCAGCCGGTGCACGGGAATCCCGAGCCGGACTCGGTCGTCTATTCGTGGGGGCACCGCAATGTGCAGGGCCTCGCCTGGGACGCGGACAAGCGGCTGTGGGCGTCCGAGTTCGGGCAGCACAGGTGGGACGAGCTGAATCTCATCGAGCCGGGGGGCAACTACGGCTGGCCCGAGGTGGAGGGGAAGGGCGGCACGGCGGGATTCCGGGATCCGGTGGCCGTCTGGAAGACGGACGAGGCCTCGCCGAGCGGGATCGCCTGGGCGGAGGGCTCGATCTGGATGGCCTCGCTCAAGGGCGAGCGGCTGTGGCGGATCCCGCTGAAGGGGGCCGTTCCGGCGGCGGAGCCGGAGGCGTTCCTGACGGGGAAGTACGGCCGGCTGCGCACGGTGGTGGCGCTCGGCGGCGACAGACTGCTGCTGGTCACGAGCGAGACGGACGGGCGCGGATCGCCACAGGCGGGCGACGACAGGATCCTGAGTCTGACAGTGCGGTGACCGACGGAGCCCCGGTGGGGGGCGGAAGGCACGGTGAGCACGGTGTTCAACATGATCGAGGAGTTGTTCAACCCGGGACGGCGGCACACGGACGAGGAGAAGAAGCGGCTGGAGCTGTCCCGGACCGACGTCGGTGACGGCGATCCGGGACGGGGTCCGATAGACCTTGACTCCGGCACGGTGCTCATACGCCCGGCCGCCCGGGAGGGCGGCGAGGACGTCGCCCCGGAGGGGGGCGACGCCGCCTAGGGCTGCGGTGCCGGCGGGGTGAAGAGGCGCAGCCGGTGGGCGAGGGCCGCGGCCTCACCCCGGCTCGCGACGCCGAGCTTGGCCAGGATGTTCGAGACGTGCACGCTGGCCGTCTTCGGGGAGATGAACAGTTCCTCCGCGATCTGACGGTTGGTGCTGCCCGTCGCGACCAGGCGCAGGACGTCCCGTTCGCGGCTGGTGAGTCCCAGGGCCTCGACCGGGTCCGTGTCCGGGACGGGTGCGGCCGGGCGGGCCTCGTCCGGGGTCAGCGGGAGCCTGGCGCGCTGGGCCAGCAGGGCCAGGTCCTCGCGCAGCCGCCGGGAGCCCAGGCGGTCGGCGGTGGCGTGGGCGTCGCGCAGCAGGCCGGCGGCCGTCTCCCGGTCCCCGCCCGAGCCCAGCAGCGCCTCGGCGAGCCGGTGGCGGGCGCGGGCCAGCAGGTAGGGGCGCTCCAGGGGGCTGACGGCCGCCTCGACGGCGGTCCAGTCGGCGACGGTGTCGCTGCCTTCGGCGCGCAGCAGCTCGGCCCTGAGGTACTCGGCGTGGGCGGTCCACACGGGTACCGGGGTGGCCAGGGAGCGGGCTGCGGTGCGCAGGGCTTCCAGGGCGGCGGCGCGGCCCTCGTCGGTGCCGGGCAGGCCCCTCGCGTCGGCTTCGGCGGTGGCGGAGGCGAGGAGGAGGGGCCAGGCGTAGCGGTGCTGGCCGGGCGGGAAGCCGTCGGCGATGGCCTGGGCCGTCTCGGCCCGGACCTCGGCGATGCGGCCCTCGCATCCGGCGACGCCGATGGCCAGCCGGAAGAGGGGGATCCGGTGCTGGGGCTGGCTGTCGTGGGTGCCGAAGTGGGCGTGGGAGGCGGCGAGCTGGGCGGCGGCCTCCGTGAGTTCGCCGCGGGCCAGGGCCAGGTAGGCCAGGCGTGCGGAGGCGGAGCCCCGGGGGGCGGCGCCGTGGCCCACGTGCAGGGTGCGCCGGGCCGCTTCGGCGGCCTCGTCCCAGCGGCCGAGGCTGTAGAGGCTCTCGGCCATGTTCCCGCGGACCCAGGCCTCGGTGTCCAGGAGCCGGGCCGTGCGGACGAGTTCGACCCCTTGTTCGGCCAGTTCCACGGCTTCGCGGGACCGGCCCAGTGATTCGAGTTGGGAGGTGATGTTGATATGGGCACGACCTGCTACGGCGGTGAATCCGAGGTGGGCGGCGCGGTCCTTGACCTCGTGGAGTTCGGCGAGGCCGGCGTCGGTGTCCCCGGATTCCATCAGGAGGTAGCCGCGGGTGATCCGGGCGTTGAGCTCGGTCTCCTCGGCGTCGACCATCCGGGCGTACTCCACGGCCCGTTCGGCGGCGGCGAGGTTCGCGGGGCCGGGGTGGTGGAGCATGCCCCAGCCCGCGGCCCGGACGAGGACGTCGGCGTGCACCTGGGACGGGGGCAGTCCCTTGACCAGTTCCTGGGCGGTGGCGATCTCCTGCCAGCCGTCGCCGCGGCCGAGGTTGGCGATGAGGCGGGAGCGTTCGGTCCAGAACCAGGCGGCGCGCAGCGGGTCGCCGCCGTCCTCGTCGAGGATGCGCAGGGCCAGTTTGGTGAGCTTCAGGGCGCGCTCGCGTTCGCCGCCGTAGCGGGCGGCGACGGTGGCCTCGGCGTAGAGGTCGACGCGCTGGAGCGGGGTGGTGGCCGGGTCGCAGCCGCAGGGCGGGTAGACCTCGGTGTAGTCGGCGGGGCGCAGTGCGTCCCGTACCTCGTCGGGGACGCTCTCCCACAGGTCCATGGCCCGTTCGAGGAGGCTGAGCTGCTCGGAGTAGGCGTGCCGGCGGCGGGCGGTGACGGAGGCGGCGAGGATGGCGGGGAGGGCCTTGGCCGGGTCGTTGGCGGCGTACCAGTAGTTGGCCAGCCGGATGATGCGCTCCTCGGCGCGGATCAGGGTGTCGTCGTCCTCCAGGGCCTCGGCGTAGCGGCGGTTGACGCGGGCGCGTTCGCCGGGCAGCAGGTCGTCGCTGACGGCTTCGCGGACCAGGGAGTGGCGGAAGCGGTATCCGTCGCCGTCGGAGGTGGCGAGGAGGATGTTGGCGCCGACGGCGGCGCGCAGGGCCTCGATCAGCTCGTCCTCGCCGAGTCCGGCGGCGGCGAGCAGGAGCGGGTATTCGACGGTGGAGCCGCCTTCGGCGACGATGCGCACGACGCGCTGCGCGGCGTCCGGGAGGACCTCGACGCGGACGAGGAGGAGGTCGCGCAGGGTTTCGGTGAGCCCGGTGCGGCAGCCGCTCTCGTGGGAGGCGACGAGTTCCTCGACGAAGAAGGCGTTGCCGTCGGAGCGGTCGAAGACGGAGTCGACGAAGGCCTCGTCGGGCCGGGAGGCGAGGATCCCGGCGAGCTGGCGGCGTACCTCGCCCCGGTTGAAGCGGGCCAGTTCGATGCGCTGGACGGTGCGGAGCCGGTCGAGTTCGGCGAGCAGGGGGCGCAGCGGGTGGCGGCGGTGGATGTCGTCGGCCCGGTAGGTGGCGACGAGGACGAGCCGGCCCCGGGCGAGGGTGCGGAAGAGGTAGGCCAGCAGGTGCCGGGTGGAGGTGTCCGCCCAGTGCAGGTCCTCCAGGACGAGGACGACGGTGCGGTCGGCGGCGAGGCGTTCCAGCATCCTGGCCGTCAGTTCGAAGAGGCGGGCGGTGCTCTCCTCGTCGTGGGGGCCGCGGGGGGTCTCGCCGAGTTCGGGGAGGATGCGGGCGAGCTCGTCCTCCTGCCCGGCGGCCGCGGCGGCGAGTTCGGCGGGGAGCAGGCGGAGCAGGGTGCGCAGGGCCGTCGAGAAAGGGGCGAAGGGAAGGCCCTCCGCCCCGATCTCCACACAGCCTCCGACGGCCACCACGGCTCCGCGCCGGGTGGCCTCGCAGAGGAACTCCTCCGTCAGCCGGGTCTTGCCGACTCCGGCCTCACCCCCGATGAGGAGGGCCTGGGGTTCCTGGTCCGCGGCGCGGCCCAGGGCGTCGACGAGTATGGCCAGTTCGTCGGCTCGGCCGACGAACACCGGGCTGACAGATCTGGTTTCCACGCCGCTGAGCATCGCACACGGGTGCGGTCGCGCGGCAGTCGTCGTCGGTGCGCTCGTCATGTCGCGTCATTCCACGGAGTGCGTGGCGCGGGTTACGCGGCGCGGGTGAAGAGGCTCCGGTGGCGACTCACCGACCTCTCGCGGTCCTGGCCGCGGGAGGAGGCCTTCTTGGCCTCGCGGACCATCCGGTACTCGTCGGCCTGGCGGATGAGGTCGGCGCGGCGGGCGATGGCGATCTCGGACTCGAACATCTCGTTCTCCCTGGTTGCTTTTCTCGGGCACCTCGTTCGGTGTGATCCAAGAATCGCGTCCCAGAGGGGTGCGGCACATGGGGCTCATGCCGCATCTGTGCGGGCCCGGGGTCCTTAGGCCGGGGCCCCGGGGTCCTGAGAAGGGCTCGAGCCGGGCGGGGGCGGCCTAAGGCAGGGCGTAAGGCGGTGCCTATTCGGCGGCCGTCGGGAGGGGTACGAGGAGGTCGAAGTACATGAGTCCGAAGATCAGGACACCGAGGACGCCGAGGGCCACCGCGGCCCAGGAGACGGAGCGGACCCAGGCGGGGTGGACCCGGCCGGGGGCGCCGAAGGCGGGGGCCGCGAGGACGACGGCGGCGAGGAGCAGGGCCAGGGCGGAGAGGAGGCCGTTGACGAGGGCCGTCATGTGCCAGGCGTCGCCGTACAGGGCGGCGATCTTCTCCTTGGCGGTGGTGGCATTGGCCGACTCGATCTGGCCGATGAGGGTCTGGCGTTCGCCGATGACGCGGGCGACCCAGCTGCCGCTGAGGGCGACGAGCCCGAGGCCGGCGGCGGTGACGGCGGAGGCGGCGGAGCCGACGCCGGTGGGCCGCTCGGGGAAGGCGTCCGCCTCGTCGTCGTCCAGGTCCGCGTCGGCCTCGTCGGCGGCATCGGCGTCGGCGTCGGCCTGCGGGGCTTCGGGCTCGGCGGGGGTGGCGGTGGCCTCGGTCTCGGCCGGGGTGCCGGCGGCCGGCTTGTCCTCGGCGGCGTCCGCCTCGGGGGCGGTCGGGGCGGCGGTCTTGGTGGTGTCCATGGCGCGCACCGTAGGCGGCGTTTCTGAGAGGCTCCTGAGAGGGCCTGCCGTCCTTCGGGCCAAGTGGGCCGCAGGGCCCGGGCGGGGCCTGCGGCCTCGGCGGCTACGCGGTACGGGCGGCGGCCCGTTCGGGGGCGAGGAGCGACCAGATCTCGATGTCCTGGCGGACGCCGCGGTGCAGGTGGCTCTGGCGCAGGACGCCTTCGCGGGTGAAGCCCAGGCGCTGGGCGACGGCGATGCTCTTGTCGTTGCCGCCGGCCACGTGCCATTCGACGCGGTGCATGCCGCGCACGTCGAAGGCCCAGTCGATGAGCACCCGGCAGGCCCGGGTGACCAGGCCCCGGCCGGTCCCCGCGGGTTCCATCCAGCAGCCGACCTCGCAGTTGCCTGCGGCGGCGTCGAAGTCCGCGAAGAGGACCCCGCCCACGAGGGTGCCGCCGACCCGGATGCCGTAGAGGCGGCGGCCGTCGGCGGCGGACTTCTCGGCGTTGGAGAGCAGGAGCTGCCGGGCGGATTCCAGGTCGGTGGCGCGGTCGGGGAAGCCGATGAACTGCCCGATGAACTCCCGGCCGCGGTCGATGTGCGCGAGGAACTCCTCCGCGTGCCAGACCTCCAGCGGGAACAGCTGGGCGTCGTCGGCCAGGTCTATCGCGAACATGGGTGCTTCCTTGGGGTGGGTGAGGGGTCAGCGGGACAGTCGGGCCGGGGTCGCGTGGTCGGCGTCCGGCCGCTGCGCCGGAAGTGTCGCACGGGGTCCGCACTCGGGGGGCTCGATGCTGATCCTGGGCAGCCGGCGCTCCAGCCAGGCGGGGAGCCACCAGTTCGCCCCGCCGAGCATGTGCATGAGCGCGGGGACGAGCAGGGTGCGCAGGACGAAGGCGTCGAGTGCGACGGCGGCGGCGAGCGCGATGCCGAACATGGCGATGATCCGGTCTCCGCTGAGCACGAAGGCCAGGAACACCGAGATCATGATGACGGCCGCCGAGTTGATCACGCGGCTGGTCTCCGCGAGGCCCACGCGCACGGCCCGCCGGTTGTCGCCGGTCTCCAGCCACTCCTCGTACATCCGGCTGACGAGGAAGACCTGGTAGTCCATGGAGAGCCCGAAGAGGACCGACACCATGATCACGGGCAGGAAGGGCTCGATGGGGCCGGCGCTGCCCAGGCCCAGCAGCTCGCTCCCCCAGCCCCACTGGAAGATCACGACGACGACGCCGAAGGAGGAGGCGACGGCGGCGACGTTCATGGCGGCCGCCTTGGCCGGGATGCCGAGGGAGCGGAAGGCCAGCAGCAGGAGCAGGCAGCCGAGGGCGATGACCACGCCGACGAACAGCGGCAGCTTGCCGACGATGACGTCGGCGAAGTCGTCGTAGCCGGCGGTGACCCCGCCGACGTGGGCCTTCACGGAGCTGCCGTGGGCGGCGCGCGGGATGACGTCCTCGCGGAGCCGGTCGACCAGTGCGCTCGTGGCCCGGGACTGCGGGGCGGAGTCGGGGACGACGGTGAGGACGGCGGTGTCCCCGCTGCGGTTGAAGACGGCCGGGCCCGTGGAGGCCACGCCGTGGGTGGTGCGCAGGGCGTCGGCGAGCCGCTGGACGGCGACGCGGTCGCCGGCGCCGTCCAGCCGGGCGACGACCGTGAGGGGGCCGTTCACACCGGGGCCGAAGCCGTCGGCGAGGAGGTCGTAGGCCTTGCGGGTGGTGGAGGAGGCCGGGTTGTTGCCCTGGTCGGAGGTGCCCAGGTGGAGGGAGAGGGTGGGCAGGGCGAGGACCGCCATGACGAGGGCGGCGACCAGGCCGAGGAGTTTGGGGTGGCGTTCGACGAAGGCCGACCATCGGGCCGCGAAGCCGGTGGGGGCCTCGGGGCGGGGGCCTTCGGCGGCGAGCCTGCGGCGTTCGCGGCGGGACAGGGCCCGCGTGCCGATGTAGGACAGGAGGGCGGGGAGCAGGGTGACGGAGGCCGCCACGGTGAGGACCACCGTGAGGGAGGCGGCTATCGCGACGCCGCCCAGGAAGCCCAGGCGCAGCACGAGCATGCCGAGCAGGGCGATGCAGACGGTGGCTCCGGCGAAGACGACGGCCCGGCCGGTGGTGGCGACGGCGTTCTCGGCGGCTTCCGCGACGCCGAGGCCGCGGGCCAGGCCCTTGCGGTGGCGGGTGACGATGAAGAGGGCGTAGTCGATGCCGACGCCGAGGCCGACGAGGGTGCCGAGCATCGGGGCGAAGTCGGCGACGGGCATGGCGTGCCCGAGGAGGGTGATGCCGAAATAGGCGCTGCCGACGCTGACCAGGGCGGTGGCGATGGGCAGCAGGCTGGCGGCGAGGGAGCCGAAGGCGAGGAAGAGGACGACGGCGGCGATGGCCACGCCGATGACCTCGGCGAGGTGGGGGCTGGGTGCTTCGGTCAGGCCGATGGCGCGGCCGCCGAGTTCGACCCGGAGGCCGCCGGTCTCGGTGGCGGGGTTCTTCGCCGCGTCGACCACGGCCCGGGCCTGGGCCTTGGGCACGGAGTCGGCCTGCCGGTCGAAGGTGACCACGGCGTAGGCGGTGCGGCCGTCGGGGCTGATCTGGGCGGCGCCGGCGGGGCCCGTCGCGTAGGGGCTGGTGACGGAGCCGATGCCGGGGAGGGCGGCGACGGCGTCCAGGGCCCGGGTCATCCGCTGTTCGACCTCTGGGGTCCGGGCCGTCTGGTGCTCCGGGGTCCGCCAGACGATGGTGTCGGTGTCGCCGCCCTGGCCGTGGAAGCCTTCGCGCAGGAGGGCGTTGGCCTTGTTCGACTCGGTGCCGGGGACCTCGTAGTCGTTGGAGAACGCCGTTCCGGTGGCCGTTGCCGCCGCGGCGGTCCCGCCGAGGGCGAGCAGCCAGATCAGGACGGTGACCAGCCGGTGCCGCATGCACCACCGTGCGATTGCTGCCAACGGACGTGCTCCCTGGTGGTTCGGATCTTCAGCGGGAGTCGGCCCGACGCAAAGAACGCTTGAACTCGTGAAGTCGTGGACTGGTGAGTCGTGAACTTGTGAAAGGTCCGGCCGCCGCGGGCGGCCAGGGTGCTTGGGTTTACACCTCGTTCGACACGATCGCAGCGTTTCATGATCGTTGGTCGGTTTCGTGTGCATCGTCACAGGTCTCGCCGTCGGCGGGCGCGTCGGCCCGGTAGCCCGGGACGGAGGGCCAGCGGACGGTGAGGACGACGGTGTCCTCCTCCGCGTACCAGGAGTGGTCGACGCCGCGGCCCCAGACCACGTAGTCGCCCTGTTCGGCGAGGACGACGGTGCGGCCGGGGAACTCCAGCCGGAAGCGGCCGCTGATCAGCACCTGGAGGGCGGTGCGCCGTTCGCCGGTGACCCAGCGTTCGCGGGTATCACCCTTGGGGTGGACGCCCCACTTGATCTCGACGTCCTCGCTGTGGCGGGGATCGCCCGGCGCCTTGAAGTGGCCCAGCAGCCAGCCGCGGTCGGCGGCGGCGTCGGGGGTGGCCTTGCCGGTGTAGATGATCTGGTCGTCGTTCACGAGGCGAGGTTATTGCAGTTGTGGAGGCCGTGGATCAGCTGATGAGCTGCGCGCATGACGATGGATCTTGATGAACTGCTGAAGGTGCGCGACCGCTACGACGCCGAGGTGCGGCGCGGTGCGCAGGGCCCGGACGTGGAGCGGGCGGGCCGGGTCGTGCGCGCGAGCACGCCCGGCTGGAGCGGGGTGCTGTGGTCGGACCTCGACGAGGAGACGGCGGACGCGGAGATCGCGGCGCAGGTGGCGCACTTCGGTGCGCGCGGGCCGGAGCAGGGCGGGCCCGGGTTCGAGTGGAAGCTGTACACGCACGACCGCCCGGCCGACCTGGGCGACCGGCTGCGCGCGGCGGGCTTCGTGCCTGAGCCGCCCGAGACGCTGATGGTGGGCCGGACGGCCGACATGGCCCGCCTGCCGGTGGAGCCGCCGGAGGGGATCACCCTCCTGCGGGTGACGGACGAGGCGGGCGTGGACCTGATGATGACGGCGCACGACCGGGCCTTCGGGGTCGCGCGGCCCCGGCTCAAGCAGGACGTCCTCGCCCAGCTGAGCGAGGACCCGGACTCGATCGAGGTCGTGGTGGCGATGGCCGGCGAGGTCCCGGTCAGCTCGGCCCGGATGGAGTTCCGGGCCGGCAGCGACTTCGTCGGCCTGTGGGGCGGCGGCACGGACCCCGAGTGGCGGGGCCGGGGCATCTACCGCCTCCTGGTGGCGCACCGGGCCCGGATCGCGGCCGAGCGCGGGATCCCGTACCTCCAGGTCGACGCCATGGACGACAGCCGGCCGATCCTGGAGCGGCTCGGCTTCGGGGTGCTGGGCGTCACCGTCCCCTACATCCGGCAGGGCTGACGCACGGCGCGCGGCGGACCGCCGGAGCGCGCGGCGGACCGCCGGGGTCGCCCCGAATTCGCTTTCCGGCCCGCCGAAGACCCGGCAGGATCGCGCGCATGGACACCACCGAACGCATCGGACCGCCCCTGACCGGGGACGAACGCGAGACCCTCCGGGCCTTCCTCGACTTCCACCGGGCCACCCTCGCCTGGAAGTGCGACGGGCTCACCGACGAGCAGCTGCGCCGCCAGGCCTCCCCGCCCTCCAGCCTCTCCCTGCTGGGCCTGGTCCGGCACATGGCGGAGGTGGAGCGTCAGTGGTTCCGCCGCACGATCGGCGGGGACACGGAGGTCCCCCACCTGTGGTCGGACAGCCGTGACTTCCAGGCCGCCTACGACGCCTCCGGCGCGACGCGCGCCGAGGCCTTCGCCGCATGGGAGGCGGAGGTGGCGCACGCTCGCGCGGTGGAGGAGGCCGCCGAGTCGCTGGACGTGACGGCGTACGTGCCGAAGTGGGAGGAGGAAGCCTCGCTGCGCCTGGTGATGCTGCACATGATCCACGAGTACGCCCGCCACAACGGTCACGCGGACCTCATCCGGGAGGCGGTCGACGGCACCGTCGGCGCCTGACCGGACCTGGCGGTCACCCTTCCCCCAGACCCCCTTATAGTTAGGCCAGCCTAACCTAAGACACTGGGGGACGAGCGTGAGCGCTGTGACCACCGAGGCCTACGAGGTCTACCGCGACGACTGGGGCATCCCGCACCTGCGCGCGTCCGACCCTCTGCGCCTCTCCTACGCCCAGGGCCGGACCACCGCCGTGGACCGGGCCTGGCAGCTGGAGGTGGAACGGCACCGCGCCCAGGGCTCCAGCGCCTCGTTCCTCGGGGCCGACTGCGTGCCCTGGGACCGCTTCGCCCGCCAGGCCCGCCTCGACGACACCGCCCGCCGGTGCTTCGAGACCCTGGACCCGGACACCGCCGCCTGGGTCACCGCCTACGTCGACGGGGTCAACGCGGGCCTGGCCGAGGGCGCGGCCCGTGACGACCGCTTCGCCGCCGCCGGCCACACCCCGGCCCCGTGGGAGCCGTGGGTCCCGCTCTCCCTCTGGATCGGCACCCACATCCTCTTCGCGGGCTTCGCCACCAAGCTCTGGCGCGACCGCGTCGCCCGCGCCCTGGGCGACGCGGCGACCACCCTCTTCGCGACCGACGGCCCCGGCACCGCCGGCAGCAACGGCTGGCTGGTCCCGGGCGAGCGCACCGCCACCGGCGCGGCGATCATCGCGGGCGACCCGCACCGGTTCATCGAGGACCCGGGCGTCTACCAGCAGATCCGCCTCGCCTGCCCGGAGTACGACGTCCTCGGCCTGGCCGTCCCCGGCGTCCCGGGCCTGGCCCACTTCGGCCACGCCGGGTCCGTCGCCTGGGCCATCACCAACGCCATGGCCGACTACCAGGACCTCTACACCGAACGGCTGCGCCCCGCGGCCTACGGCGTCGAAGCCCTGGGCCCCGACGGCGACTGGGAGCCCGTCGCGCGCCACACCGAGACCGTCACGGTCGCGGGGGGCGAGGACGTCGAGGTCGAGATCCTGGAGACCGCCCGCGGCCCGGTCATCGTCAACGACGACTCCGCCGTCCTCTCCCTGCGCTACCCGCCCCGCGTCCGCGCCGACCTCGGCTTCGCCGCCCTGCCCGCCCTGCTGCGCGCCCGCACCGTCGCCGACGTCGACCGCGCCCTCGACGGCTGGGCCGAGCCCGTCAACGTGGTCCACGCCGCCGACTCCGAGGGCGGGCTGCTGCACCGCGTCGCGGGGGCCGTCCCGCTGCGCGAGCCGGCCAACCGGCTGCGCCCCGTGCCCGCCTGGGACGCCCGCCACGCCTGGCGGGGCTGGGCCGAGACCCCCGCCGAACCCGTCCAGGGCTTCGCCGTGATGGCGAACGCGCGCGGCATCGCCTCCCCCCTCGGCGTGGAGTTCGCTCCCCCGCACCGCGCCGACCGGATCCGCGCCCTGCTCAGCGGCGCCGCCGACTGGTCCCCGAAGGCCATGGCCGAGGTCCACCGCGACACCCGTCTGGCCTCCGCCGCACCCCTCCTCGCCCTGCTGCCCGGCCTCGACGCCCTCTCCCCCGCCGCCGCCGCACTCCGCGACCGGCTGCTGGCCTGGGACCGCCACATGGAGGCCGACAGCACCGACGCCGCCGTCTTCGCGGCCTTCCGCACGTCCGTCGTACGCCGCCTCGCGGCCGACCCCGCCTTCGCGGACCTGGCGGGCGCCCCGACGGGCCCGGAGGTCTTCCACCCCTGGCTGTACCTGGTCCCCCGGGTCGGCTACGCCTTGGAGGGCCTCCTCACCACACCCCTCCTGCCCGGCCTGGACCGCCCCGCACACGTCCGCGCCGCCCTGGAGGAGACGGCGGCGGCCGGAGCCCCCGACGCCCCCTGGTCGGACACCCACCGCCTGACCCCGTGGCAGGCCGTCCCGGACCCGGACGCCGAATGGCCCGGCCTCGGCGGCGACCACGACTGCGTGAACGCCACCTCCTCCGTCCCCGGCGTCACCGACACCGTCGCCCGCGCCTCGGCGGCCCGCTACGTCTGGGACCTGGCCGACCGCGACAACAGCCTCTGGGCGGTCCCGCTCGGCGCCGACGGCGTCACCGGCTCACCCCACCACCGCGACCAGCTCCCGCTCTGGTCCCGCTGCGAACTCGTCCCCGTCGTCACCGACTGGACCCGCCTCACCAAGGAACCCTCATGACCCGCACCGCCGTCTACACCCACCCCGTCGAGGGCTTCGGCACGGTCTCCTTCACCCCCGTCGACCCCGCCGCCGACGCCGAGGTGATCCACAGCTGGGTCACCGAGGACCGGGCCCGCTTCTGGGGCATGGGCGAGGCCAGCCGCGAGCTGGTGCAGGAGATCTACGAGGACGTCGACCGCCGCACCACCCACCACGCGTTCATGGTCAGCCTCGACGGGAAGCAGGTCGCCCTCTTCCAGACGTACGACTGCGCCGAGGACCGGGTCAGCGAGTGCTACGAGGTCCGGCCCGGGGACGTCGGCGTGCACCTGCTGCTCGGCCCGAGCGGCGGCGCGGCCCGGCACGGCTTCACGGGCGCCCTGATGGAGGCCTTCCTCGCCTTCCTCTTCTCCGACGCCGGCGCCCGGCGCATCGTCGGCGAACCCGACGCCCGCAACGCCAAGGCCATCGCCCTGCTGGAGCGCACCGGCTTCGAGCTCGGCCCGGAGGTGGAACTCCCGGAGATCGACCTCCCCGAGGTCTACCTCCCGGCCAAGCCCGCCCGCCTGGCCTTCCTCAGCCGGCCCGCAGCTCGCTGAGGAACCCGGTCACCAGCCCGGCCCATTCGGCCGGGCGCTCGGCGAAGGGGAGGTGCCCGGTGGGCAGTTCCGCGTACCGGGCGCCCGGCACGGCCTCGGCCAGCTCCTTCTGGAGCTCCAGGGGCACGAGCCGGTCCTCGGTGGTGGCGATCACCAGGGCCGGCACGGAGACCCCCGCCGCCTCCGCGCTCAGGTCGGCCCCCTTGATCAGGTCGACGTGGTCCCCCGCGCCCGCCGGAATGGAAGCGGCGGTAGCCCGCACCACCTCCTCGGCCTGCTCCGGCGTCAGCCCCTCCAGCACCGCCGGATTCACCGCGAGCGGCACCAGCAGCCGGGCGAGCAGCTCGTTCTCACCGCGCGCCGCCAGCCCCGACCACAGGTCGCCGACGAGCTTCAGCCGGTTCCCGGCACGGACGAAGGTCGCGGTCAGCACGAGCGCGGTCACCCGCTCCGGGTACCGGGCGGCGATCCGCAGCGCCACGTTTCCCCCGAGCGAGTATCCGAGTACGGCGAACGTCTCCAGCCCCTCGGCATCGGCTGCGGCCACCAGCTGGTCGGCCAGCTCGTCCAGCCGCAGCGGCTCCTCGGACTTCGGAGTCCCGCCGGTACCGGGGTAGTCGACGCCGACGACGCTGTGACCGGCGGCCAACTCGTCCAGGATCGCCCCGAAGTTGCTCTCGACGGCGCCCCCTCCACCGTGGGCCAGCAGCAGACCGGGACCGCCGCTCTCCTTGCGGACGGTGCGGGCATAGGGGGTGGTGATGACGGACATGGCAGGACCTCGTTCACTTCCCTAGCGGTCGTTACGGATTGAACAGTACACAGATTCTCTAGCGATCGCTACAGAAGTCGCCCGTACAAGGGTTTTGTACGGGTGATGTACGTGCGGTTCGCGAGTCAGAGGCAGCGCAAGAGGGGAAAGTGTCCGGCATGCCCCAACGCAACAGGCCCCAGCGCAACGGCTCTTGGAAGGTCGTCGGCGTCCTGCTGGCCCATCAGCGCAAGCTCGCCGGCCTGACCCAGGCCGCCCTGGCCGAACAGGCCCACTGCGACGTCGAATCCATCGCCTCGGTGGAGCAGGGCCGTCGCCCCCTGTCCGTGAAGATGTCCCAGGTCCTGGAGACCCACCTCGACGCGAACGGGGCGCTGCTCAAGGCAGCGGCCGCGATCCCGCGCCGGGAGCGATACCCGGCGTTCGCCCGGGAGTACATGGAGCACGAGGCGGAGGCGCTGAGCCTGCTCTGGTACGAGAACGCAGCCGTCCCCGGCCTGCTCCAGACTCCGCAATACGCGGAGGCGGTCTTCTCGAACTTCTATCCGCCGATGCCCGCCGACCAGATCACCCAGCAGACCGAAGACCGGATCGCCCGACAGAACCTCTTCCACCGCAAGCCGCAGCCGCCCGTCATGCACTTCGTCATCGAGCAGTCCCTGGTGCAGCGTCCGATCGGCGGCCGGGAGATCCTGCGCGGACAGTTGCGCCACCTACTGGAGATGGCCGAACTCCCCTTCGTGGGACTCCAGATCATCCGCACCGACCGCGAGACCCACGCGGGCCTCAACGGCCCCATGATCCTCCTGGAGACCCCTGACCACGACCAACTCGGCTACCTGGAAGGGCAGCACGTCAGCTTCCTCCAGGACGACCCGGACGAGGTCCATCTCCTCCATCTCAAGTATGGGATGCTGCGTTCACAGGCGCTCTCGATCGAGGACAGCAAGAGCCTGCTGGACGACCTGCTAGGAGAGTCATGACGCACCAACTGGCCTGGTTCAAGTCGAGCTACAGCGGCGACGCCGGCGGCGCATGCGTCGAGGTGGCCGCCCACCCCGCCGCCGTGCACGTCCGGGACTCCAAGGTGGCCGACGGCCCGGTCCTCACCGTCACCCCCACCACCTGGTCCGCGTTCCTGGAGACCACCGTTTCCCATTGACCCCACCCGCCCCGGCCAGCCAAGCTGATTTCCACTCAACTGACTGGCACTGGGGGCGGCTTGACCAGCCAGAAGCTCTACATCGGCCCGGACTCGGCACCCGACCGGTACCGGTTGCTGCGGTCCATCGGACGCGGCGGTGAGGCCGTGATCCATCTCGCGGAGATCGAGCTGGCGGGCGGGGCCGAGCCCGTCGTCGTCAAGGTGCTCGACTCCAAGACGACCATCTCGTCCGAGGAGTTCGCCCGGATCAGCCAGAAGTGGAACGAGCAGGCCGAGTTGCTGCGCTTCGTCCACCGGCCCGGGGTCGTCGGCGTGCGGGAGCACTTCGAGGGCCCGCCGATCCACCCTGCGGGTGAGGCCTCCGGCCTGTCCGGGCGGTCCCTGGTGCTGGTCATGAACCAGGTGGACGGGCTCGACCTGCGCGACTGGCGGACCGAGCGGGACCTCTCCACCCCCGCCGGGCGGCGCGAGGTGATGCGGACGCTGGAGCAGCTCGCCGACGTGCTGGACTGGCTGCACTCGGGGAGGGCCACCCCCTCCGGGCGCCAGGTGGTCCATGGTGACCTCTCCCCCGGCAACGTGATGGTCGACGCCGACGGGCAGGCCACGCTGGTGGACTTCGGCCTCAGCAAGCTGACCGCCGAGCACCGGACGGCCGAGATCTGGTTCACCCCCGGCTACGCGGCCCCCGAGGTCTTCGACGGCAGACGCACCCCCGCCACGGACCGGTACGCCTTCGGCGCCATCGCGTACTTCCTGCTGAGCGGGGAGTCGCCGCCCCGCACCCCGGGCCTGCTGGCCGAGGCGATGGCGGAGCTGCCGCAGGTCGCGGCGCTGGACGCCGATCGACGGGCGCGGGTCGTCTCGCTCTGCGCCACCGACCCCGAGGAACGGCCGCAGAGCCTGACCGGCTGGGTGCAGGACGTCCGCCAGGCCGTGGTCTCCCTCCCGCTGGGCGAGATCCAGGACGCGCGGCCGACGCGGACACCGGAACACCGGCGCCCGGTACTGATGGCGGCGGCGGGCGCGGTGCTCCTGACGGCCCTCGCACTCACCGGCGTGAAGCTGTTCGGGGGCGGGGACGGGGAGGGGAACGACGGCGGCCCGGACCGCGCGGGAGCCACGAAGCCGACGGCACCGTCCGCGTCCCGCTCGCCCTCTCCGCCCCCTGCCGCGTCCGACTCCGGCGGGCTCTCGCTCACCACCCTGACACCGGTCGCCAAGAGCGAGTACGCCTGGTTCGAGGCGGGCGACGGCACGCTCGGTTCCCGGCGCTACGACACCGCCCTGGTGGCCGCCGGACCCTACAAGATCTGCGACGGGGCGGCCTCCTACGACCTGGGCGGCGGCTGGAAGACGCTGACCATGGTCGCCGGCGTCGACGACGCCTCGACGCACGCGAACGCGCGGGTCACCGTGGAGGTGGACGGGAAGTCCGTGTGGAGCGGCACCCTGCGCGTCGGATCGCCGGAGCCCCTGTCGCTCGACGTCTCGAACGGCAAGCGCCTCGACATCTCCTACGTCGACCCGGGGAACACCTGCGGGATGGGCCGGCTCGTCCTGGCCACGCCCACCCTGAAGAAGTAGCGGGGCGGCGGATTCAGTCGGACGACGACACCCCGAGGTCCGCGCGCATGGCCGCGCGCATCTCCCGGAGCAGGTCCCAGATCTCCTGCTGGGCCCGGGAGACCGTCTCCATCGTCTCGCCCGCCTCGGGGGCGTCCCGCTCCAGCCGCTTGACCTGCCCGTAGACCAGGGTCAGGGCGTGGTTGGCGGCGGTAGCCGCGGCGAGCACCCCGTCCGGGGCGATCATCTGCGCCTCGGAGTACGTGTCCCGGTGCGCGGCCTTCGCCGCGTCGAGCGCCTCCCGGTCCGCGTCCTGCACCCCCTGCTCCCGCATCACGTGCAGGTGCCGGTTGAGGGCGGTGGTGTACTGGCGCGAGTCCCGGTTGAGGGCCGTGTAGCAGCCGCGCCGCAGGGCCAGGTTCTCCCGTACCTCCTCGTGCGCGCGTACGAGTTCTATCTCCCGCCGCTTCGTCCGCTCCGCGCCCCGCTGCGTGAGCAGGGCGCCTCCCAGGGTCCCCGCCACGCCCACGACGGCGATGACCATCGCCCCGATCTCCACTCTGATCCCCCTCCGGCAGCCTTCAGACGGGCAGGACCCGTACGTCATACTGCTCGATCCACTTGTCACGGGTCACGAGCGTCAGGCCCTCGATCTGGGCCTGGGCGACGAGCAGCCGGTCGAAGGGGTCCCGGTGGTGCTGCGGCAGCCTACCCGCCCGTACGCCGTGCCCGGCGGTGATGGGAAGCGAGGTGAACTGGCTGTCCCTGACGCGCTCCGCCAGATCTTCGGGTCCGGTCAGCTTGCCGAGCGACTGTTTGATGGCGATCTCCCACGGCGACACCGCGCTGACGTACACCGCCGGCTCGGTGTCGAGCAGGTCCTTGATCTCCCCGGACAGCTCGGCCGAGTCCGCCAGCCACCACAGGACGACGTGGGTGTCGAGGAGGAGCCTCATCCACGCATCCCGAAGGCGTCGGCGATGTCGTCGGGCAGCTCGTCGAAGTCGTCCGCGATCCGGATCGCGTCGGCCGCGATCGACCCTCGGCCGGTGCGCCGCACCTTGGGGCGCAGGGGCACCACCTTGGCCACCGGTTCACCCGCCTTGCTGATCACGACCTCCTCGCCCGTCGCCACCTGCTCCAGGATCCGGGAGAAGTGCGTCTTGGCTTCGTGGACGTTGTACTGCCGGGCTGCTTCCACGGCTGCCTCCCTTACACGTCGACGGGTGGACTAAGGCATGGACTAAGGGTAGCCCGACACGGCACGCTCCGTCAGCCGAAAAGGCGGAGTGGCCCCCACCCGAAACCGTGCGGGGCACACCCCAGCGCAGCGATACGTCGCCAAACCCACCGGGACGCCCAGCTTCTCCCAGAGTAT
>NZ_JBHVUQ010000053.1:0-45198 GCF_042884105.1 Streptomyces sp. NPDC058157 | reverse complement strand
CCCCGCGGGGGGGGGGGGGGGGGGGGGGGGGGCGCCCCCCCCCCCCCCCCCCGAAACGGCGAAAGGGCGGGGCGGGGAGACGACCCCCCTGTCAGCCCCCGGTGGGACACTCGCACTCGTGAGCGACCACCCCACCCCCTGGGCCCTGACCGAAGCCCCCGACGGCACCTGGCACGCCACCCCGGTCCCCCCTCCCCCCACGGGCCCCCTCACCTTCCGCACCCCCGCGGAAGCGATCCGCACCGCACCCCCCGCCACCCGCTGGATCTGGCGCTCCACCCCCGCCGTCTACCCCCGCCTCCTCGCCGCCGGCCTCCGCGTGGACCGCTGCTACGACGTCGAGGACGCCGAGCTCCTCCTCCTCGGCCACGAGGGCCGCTCCGGCGAACCCCGCTCGGCCGCCGCCGCCTGGGCCCGCCTCACCGGCGCCCCCGTCCCGCCGGACCCCCCGCAGCGCACCGCCGTCCCCGCCACCGCCCGCACCCAGGACTCCCTCTTCGACGCCGCCGGGCTCGCCGACCCGCACCACCGCCCCGCCACCCACCTCCCCCTCGACGCGCTCCTCGCGGTCCACGCCGACCAGGCCCGCCGGCACGCCGCCACGGCCCACCCCGACCGGCTCCGCCTGCTCACCGCCGCCGAGTCGGCGGCGTTCCTGATCGCCGCCGAGATGCACCACACCGGCCTGCCCTGGCGGGCCGACGTGCACCGGGCCCTGCTCACCGAGCTCCTCGGCGAGCGCTACGCCGGCGGCGGCGAACCCCGCCGCCTGGCCCAGCTGGCCGACGAGGTCTCCGCCGCGTTCGGCCGCCGGGTCCGGCCCGACCTGCCCGCCGACGTGCTCAAGGCGTTCGCCGAGGCCGGGATCAAACTCCGCTCGACCCGCCGCTGGGAGCTCCAGGAGGTCGACCACCCGGCGGTCGAGCCGCTCCTCCTCTACAAGAAGCTGTACCGGATCTACACCGCCCACGGCTGGTCCTGGCTCACCGACTGGGTCCACGACGGCCGCTTCCGCCCCGAGTTCGTCCCCGCCGGCACCCTCACGGGCCGCTGGGTGACCCACGGCGGCGGGGCCCTGCAGATCCCCAAGGTGATCCGCCGGGCCGTCGTCGCCGACCCGGGCTGGCGGCTCGTCGTCGCCGACGCCGACCAGATGGAGCCGCGCGTCCTGGCCGCGATCTCCCGCGACCCCGCCTTCATGGAGGTGGCCGGCCGTCCGGAGGACCTCTACACGGCCGTCTCGCGCCAGGGCTTCTCCGGCGACCGGGAGCAGGCGAAGATCGCCGTACTCGGCGCGGTCTACGGGCAGACCTCCGGCGACGGCCTCAAGAACCTCGCCGCCCTGCGCCGCCGCTTCCCCCGCGCGGTGGCGTACGTGGACGACGCGGCCCGCGCCGGCGAGGAGGGGCGCCTGGTGCGCACCTGGCTGGGCCGGACCTGCCCGCCCCCGGCCGGCGCCGCCGAGGACGGCGAGGCGGGCATCCCGCAGGACCGCGACGACGAGGCCGCGGCCACGGGCTGGACCCCGTCCTACGCCTCGACCGACAGCCGCGCCCGGGGCCGCTTCACCCGCAACTTCGTCGTCCAGGGCAGCGCCGCCGACTGGGCCCTGCTGATGCTCGCCGCGCTGCGCCAGGCCACCGCCGGCATGCGCGCGGAGCTGGTCTTCTTCCAGCACGACGAGGTGATCGTGCACTGCCCCGCCGAGGAGGCCGGGGCCGTCGCCGCGGCGATCCGCGCGGCGGGCGACCGCGCGGGCCGCATCGCCTTCGGCGACACCCCGGTCCGCTTCCCGTTCACCACGGCGGTCGTGGAGTGCTACGCGGACGCCAAGTAGGGCTCCTCACCCCAGCTCACGGAAGTAGATGTAGTACCCCTCCCGGACGAACCCCTCCGACTCGTACAGCCCCTGCGCGACCTCGTTGTCGAACCCGGTCTCCAGCTGCACGCCCGCCACCCCGGCCTCCCGCGCCCGCTCCAGCACCTCGCGCAGCAGCGCCCGCCCGGCGCCGGTGCGGCGTCCGGACGGGGCCGTGAACAGGTCGCCCAGCACCCAGACCGGCCGCATCGCCAGCGACGAGAACGTCCGGTAGACCTGCGCGAACCCGACCGTCCCCACGCCCTCCACCTCGGCGAGCAGCACCAGCGACTCGTCCTTGGCGATCCGCTCGGCGAGGAACTCCCGGGGCCGCCCGGGGTCCTCCACGGCCACCTCGTAGAACTCCAGGTACCCGCGGAACAGCTCGGCGGCCACCTCGAGGTCCGCCTCGACGGCGACCCTCACCCGAACCGGAACCGGAACCCCACCCTGCGCAGCCATCCGACGCTCCTCGCTCACTCGCACCTGACGGCCCATTGTGCGCGCGACCGGGAAGCCGGGGCCAGCAGCTTCCTCAGCGCCCGGCGGAGGGCCGGGCGGCCTGCGCCCACTTCTCGCTCGCCGCCATCTCCTTCAGCTGCGCGATCGTCAGCGCCGGCTCCTTGCGGGTCGCGTGGTCTCCTCGACGCTGCGGTCCTCCCAGTACCGCAACACCAGCACCGCCCGGTCCTTCGACGCCAGCTCCCCCAGCGCCTGCAACAGGGTCTCCGGCACCAGGTCCTCCGCGAGGTGCACGTCACCGCTCGCCGGCAGACAGGCCGACGGATACAGAGGCCCCGACCGCCCCGCCGCGAACTCCCGGAACCCGTACCTGCGCCCCTGCCGCATCCACCCCCCCCCTCGCGTCCGTCCCACCCCTTCGACGCGATGACGACCCGGGAATGTTTCAACCGGGTTCACCACTCGGCGTGACGCCTGGTCCACTCGCTCACCGGGGCCCGCCGGGCGGAACCCGGTGCGGCAGTGCTCGCCCCGTGATGAAATCGACACGACCGCCGTGGTCCGGCGGCTCGGCACAACGGACTCGATCATCACGGCAGCGGTGGAACCACTGAGAGTCCAGCAGGACGGGGGAGGAATCGTTGAGCGGGCTGAGCTTCTTCGACGTCTGCTCGGGGGCAGGTGGACTCGCCCTGGGAATGGAACGAGCGGGTTTCACGCCTCGGCTCCTCCTGGACAACGAACCGACTGCCTGCGACACGCTCAAAGCCAACCGGCCGCATTGGAACGTGCTGAAAGCGGACCTTCTCGAGTTCGACCCCGTGGACCATCCCGAGGTGTACGACGTCGATCTGCTGGCAGCCGGCCTCCCCAGGGTGAGGTCGAGCGCGACGGTGACGCGTCGGTCGGACATCGAATCACGCCTCATCGAGGCGACCGCCTACCTGGTCCACGCCGTCCAGCCACGTGCGCTGATCATCGAGAACGTGCCCACCCTGATCGACGAGGCCTCTCTGGCACCGGTACGGGACTTTCTCCGCGAAGAGCTGGAGCACCTCGGCTACGCACTGACCTGGTTCATCCTGAACGCGGCCGACTTCGGAGTGCCCCAGCACCGCTTGCAAGGCATCGTCGTGGCCGTCAAACAGCAGTGGGCCGGTGCCTTCCGACCGCCCCGACCCAGCGTTCGCCGGCACGTGTCGGTCGGGGCGGCACTGGCACCGTCGATGCGTTCCCGCGGCTGGCCGGCCGCCGACCGTTGGGCGGCCCAGGCGACGAGTGTGGCACCCACCTTGGTGGGTGGATCCAAGACGCACGGCGGCCCCGACTTCGGACCGAGCGGTACGAAGGCCAGGTGGCGAAGGATGGGGGTCTACACGAAGTCCTTCGGAAACGAACCGCCCGGCCCCGACTTCACGTGGGATCCGTCACTCGGTGACGACGGACTGGTACGGATCACGGTGGACCAAGCCGCCCTGCTCCAGGCCTTCCCCGAAACGTGGCGGATCTCCGGCCTCAAGACCGCCCGGTACCGCCAGATCGGACATGCGACCCCGCCGCCGGTCGGAGAGGCCCTGGGACGGGCGGTCGCCGAAGCGTTGAACGCGGATCCGCGAGCGCTCGCGGCCGGCTAGACTTCCGCCACATGACCAGCTCGGCACACCATCAGCCCATCCTCGACAATCCCTTTGTCCTGGACCTCTTCGCAGGACCCGGAGGGCTGGACGTCGCCGGGCAGGTGCTCGACATCCCGAGTCTCGGTATCGAGTGGGACAGAAGTGCGTGCCTCACGCGATACGCGGCCGGGCTGGACACCCTTCACGCCGACGTGAGCGCGGTACGCAGGAACTCCTTCGAGTCCCTGCCGCCTGAGATCAACGTGCTCGCAGGTGGCCCTCCATGCCAGACGTACTCGGTGGCCGGGCACGGCGCCGGACGCCAGGCCTTGGACCGGGTCAAGGGGTACATCGAGCGGCTGATGGCGGGCGAGCCCGACGAGAAGATCGACGAGAGCCTCAAAACCCTCCCCGATCCGCGCACCGCGTTGGTTCTCGAACCTCTCCGATACGCGATTCAGGCGACCAGAAGCCCGAATCGGGAGTTCCGCCCGTACGACGTCATCGTCCTGGAGCAGGTCCGCGAGGTCGAAGCGCTCTGGTTGCACTATGCCAAGGTGCTGGAGGAGACCGGGCTCGGCGGGTTCAAGTACGAAGTCGTCGTCGACGTCCTCGACACCGAGACCTACGGGGTTCCACAGACGCGATCCCGCGCTGTGCTGATCGCGCGGCGTCAAGGGCTCGGCAAGCCCTCGCTTCCCTCGCCGACTCATTTTTCCTACGAAGCCAAGGAATGGAACCGAAGGAACGGGAAGAACGGACACGATCAGGTCCACCAGGCGACCCTCTATGAGGACACCGAACCGCAGTCCGACGAGCCCCAGGCAACGAGCGGCAAGGAGCGGCAGGCCTGGAGATCGATGGGTGATGCCCTGGCAGGCCACGGGCGCCCCACTCCGTTCCTGGTCCGCTCGAACTACGGCAGTTCCAGCAACCCGGGACGACGAGGTGTACGAAGCGACCGGCAGCCGGCTTTCACCGTCACCGGCAAGATCAGCCGCTTCGTGGTCTTCCAGCACCTCGACGAGGACATCGTCTACGAGGGCTCGCGGTTCAGCATGAACGAGGCCGGACTGCTGCAGACCTTCCCGCCGGACTATCCGTGGTCCGGTACGGCGCAGGCCCAGCAGGTGGGCAACGCGGTACCGCCGCTGTTCGGTGCCCACCTGCTGAGCGCCGCCCTGGGGCTCCCCCAGCCGGGCCCGGAAGCGTTGCAAAAGCCGTGGCCGCCGGCCACGGAGGACCAGCAGGCCAAGCTTCGGAGCAGTGGCTGTGGGGCCGCCGACGCCTGCACCGACAGGTGCCCGCCCCCCGAGGACCAGGTGCCGCCCCCTTCCTCCGTGCGCCCTCGTAAGAAGAAGGCGTCGGCGAAGTAGTCCGACGCACCACTCCCGGTCAATCCCCGCTCTTCCTGCCCCTGACCGGCGCGGTCTCGAACAGCTCCGCGAAGTAGTCGGTGAGCGCCGCCACGGATTCCTCCGGGACAGGGTCCTCGTCGGGCCCGTCCGGCAGTTCGTACCGCTCGACCGGTGGCGCCGATTCCGCCTCCGCGATCCAGTCCCTCAGTCGGGCGGGGTCACGGGGCTCGTCCGGCGCGAGGATGTCGTAGATCAAGGTCGCTCCCGCCGCATTGATCGCGACGCTGAGGCCGTTGATCGCTCGCCCGCCGGTGACCTGGCCGCTCTCCAGAAGACGGACCAGGGCCTGGGCGGTGGGACGGTGGTCGATCAGCTCGCTTCGGAGAACCGTATGGATGAGGTCCTGATTTCCGCAGGCAACCCCGACCGGCTCGTAGTCGGACCCGTTCCTGAAGAGTTCGGCCGCCCACCACAGGCGCGAGAAACACTGGCGGTCCGCAGGGCCACGGAAGCGCTCGGCGGCGACGCGCTTTTCCGGCCTGTTCGCCGTCGGCTCCGACAGATGCCGCCAGACCACATAGTCCGGGGCCACAGCCAGGGCGAGGTGGGTCCACAGACGTTTGTCCGCCGCTTCTCGCCGCGTCAGACGCAGCGTGGCATGGAGGCGTGGCGCGAGCCAGGCGTCGGCGCGGGTGCGGTCCTCCCGGAACTCGAACATGGCGTCCTCCACCAGGCTCCGGATCGGCTCGACCCGCCACCTGGCGTCGTCCTCGGGGAGCGGGTCGACGACCTTCGCAAGATCGATGCCACCGTGAACCTGGTCGCCTTTGAGCAGCTCCTCGGTGAGGAAGGAATCGACGGCAGAGGTGGCGAGCAGCCCCAGGCGCTCCGGCACGTGGTTCGGTTGGGTGATCACGTCTCACTCTCGCGGTTCATCTGTTCCAGACTGCGGATGACGAAGGCAAGCGCCTTGGTGGCGTCGGCGCGGCGGACCGCCGCGTAATGGATGCGCGTCTGCAACTCCACCCAGCCCGATTCGCCGGTGCGCCGGCGGTGGACCTGCCGTAGGGCCTCCTCGACGTGGACGCCGGGAATCACGTCCGGAAGCATCTCCCGCAACACCTCGCCCTGCCAGTCGGTGGGGAAGACCGGCCCACCACCGGGTTCCACCTCCAGATCGCCGATGGCACCGTGGAAGACCGCGGTCCAGACGTCGGTGGACATCTGGGCGACCAAGAGGTCACGCACCTTGCCGTCCACAGCCGAGCCATTGCCGTCCAGCAGATCGATGACACCTTCGACATCGGTGTTCACGAACACGGTGGGGACTCTGGCCGAGGTGTCCACGATCCAGGGCGCGTCGGCGTAGGCCTGGAGCCATGCCCGGGAGCTCTTCTTGAACGACGCTTTCTGAACGTCGAGCTGGAGCCCGGCGACCGGCTCGTCGGAAACCGTGTCGATGATCCAGCTCCGGTCGGTCTCGGCGATCGACCGTCCGCGCACCCCCTCCACCGTCCCGACGGCGTACACGGCGACGGAAGCCCGCCCCAGGTGATCGTCACGGCAGACCTCCAGCGAACCGGACCAGTCCCGGCCGTCCTCCGCGTCGAGCATGAGATGCACAGAGGTCCGGACATTGGTCTCACCGTCGGTGAGCACGGCGAGGACGCGCAGATCCGACCAGGGCGCGTCCGGTGCGTTCGCTCCGGGCGGCAGCGTCGCCGAAACGCCGATCCTCGCACTCACCCATTCCGTGTGGCCCGCGATGCCGAGCGCGACCGCCTGCTGTTGGTTCGAGTACGCGGTGGTCTCCAACTGGTCGCGGGTGCCGTCGGAGAGCTTGAGGGAAACAGAGGTCACTCTGAGCGTGATCGGCCTGTTGAGCCGCTTGTAAGGGTAGAACTTCACGTGTCACTCCCCCTTACCGGCACGAAGTTCGACGACGAGACGGGTGAGCATGGTCCTGACCGGGTGGCTGGTGACGTCGGTGGTTCCTCGGAACTTCGCACGCCGCGCGCCGGGCGTGAAGCACAGCATTCCATCCACCACCTCGCAGCCCTGGACCCCCACCAGCTCCGCCCAGTCCAGCTTGGGGCGGCTCCCCGAGCGCACGTCCAGCTGGGCCACCGGCACCATCGGGGTGATCTCGTCGCCACGCGGAATGCTCACTTCGCCGGTGATCCTCCACTCCCCGGCCTCGCCGACCGTCGCGTCGAGCCCGTCCAGGAAGGGAACCGCGGGACCGACGGGTGTCTTGGCCTTGGGCCTCGTCCGCACCGTCAACGCCTTGCGCAGCGCCTCACCTCCTTCGCCGCTTCCCCGCTTCGGCCGTGCGACGAGTTCTCGCGCCGCATTGTTGGCCTCGGCGGTCAGGGCGTTGATCCGCCGGTACGCGGACGGTGACCACCGCAGTGTCAGCTCTTCCGTCTGACCCCAACGGTCGTGCTCGGGAGGTTCCGCCGCACGCAGGAAGTCCTCGGCCTCCTTCGCGAAGGGGGCCGTCTCTCCGGCTGCCTCCCCGACCAGCAGAACGGCCTGGAACGGGTTGGTGCTGTTCGGCAGCCGCGGGACCACGGTCTTCTTGACGGTCATGCGATTGCCGCGCAGCGAGTGCATCCGGTTCTTCGCCCCGTCCCTGTCCCCCTCGGCCTCCGTGACGAGCAGGACCGCCTGGTGGGTACCGAAGGTCCCATGGGCGCCCCCGGACAGCGGCAGCTTCAACGGGACGGTCCGCACCGCCACCTGCCCGGCCTCGGTGAGGCGATCCACCGTGGTGCCCTCGTAGTGCGCCCTCAGGGCACGGGTCCGCGCGGGCTGTTGGACAGACGGGTCCACCTGCTGCTCCGCCACGACCTCCTTGCCGTTGCGCAGGGCTCGGACGGAGACCTCCAGGAGGGGGAGCTTGCCGCCCCCGCCGGTCATCGCGGCCCAGAAGTCACGTCCCAGTGCTTCGACCAGTCGGGCATGCATCGTGTTGATGTCACGCGTGTCCTCATCGCTCTCCTCCTCGCCGATGAATCCGTCGTCGGACTCGGAGGAGTTCGCCGCGAGGCCGGCCACATCGTGCGCACCGACGATGAGGAAGGACGTGCCGGGTTCGTCGCTCTCCCGAGCCAGATACAGGTTCTCCACGGTCTCCTCGTCCGCCCACCAGGAGCGGGCGACCATGGCCCCCGGCGAGTCGGGATCAGGGCGCCCGAACCAAGCCGGCCCTGCATACGACTCGCCGTCGACCTCACGCCAGGGAAGTTCGAGGCGGCCGATGACCCGTCGTTCGGTGCGCCCCTCGTGAGGCACGGAGAGAGTGGAGTTGATGAGCACGAGCCCGAGGGAGCTGGTGGCCCACAGCGTCGCCTTGCCCAAGCCGTACGACCCACCGGCACCAGGACCTGACTTGAGGCTCTCGAGTTGGCGTCTGACCACGGCGGCGAACTTGCCGTCCGCGTAATCGTCGCCGATCAGCCCGGAAGCGTTGTAATCGTCGACCCGCAGCAGGATCAAACGTCCCTTTTCGTACATGTCGCGCACCCCGGCGTCCACGACCCGACCGACCTTCTGGTTGCCGGCGGTCTCCGAGACGGCGACGTAGTGCGGAAAGAGATCGTTCCAGAGGATCGCCTCGCGGAAGGCGTCCAGGGCCTCGCCGGTGAGCTCGTGCAGGGTGTAACGGACCTTGACGGGTCGGCCGTTCTCCGTCAGCCGCTCGTCCAGGCTGTTCTGGCACGTCTCTCGCGCGAGGACCTGCACGTCGGCGTCGAAGGCGAAGGCGGCGGCATTGCCCAGGTCGCGGCCGCCATCGGGATAGCCTGGGCGGTGGTACCAGGTGACCGGGAGGCCGGCTTGGGTATCGGTGGTGCGGGTGTGCACCGTACCCACGTCCGTACCGAGCGCACTGGCGATGTCCGTCATGACGATCGGACGAGGAGTCGACCTGCCGGTGATCCATGCGGACACTGCTGCCCGAGTCAGCTTGAGTTCGTCGGCCAGTTCGGCCTGGGTCTTGCCCGCAAGCTTGAGCTGTCGGGCCAGCCAGGGCCCGAACTCCTCACCCGTCTCCACGCGCCGCCTGCTCTCTCCCGGGATTCCCATGCCGGTCGCATGGTGCAGACCACGAGGCTAATTTGACAAGAGCGTGACTGTCAATCAGTAGTTGATTGGGACCGGCCAGCCGAACCATGTCGACTGGATGTCCAACTTGCCCTGAATGGCATGGCATGCGCCCTATGTGCGATGCTTTCACAAGCGGATCCGCCAACTCCCTTCAAGCGGACGGGAGTTCGGGTTGCGCGTTCGACGGAATACCCGATAGCGTCACCGACGATGGGGATCCCATCTCGCTCGCGAAACCCGAAATTCGGGAGGCCGGGCGGCCCGGGGTGAACTCTGCCCAAATTCCGACTCCCTGCCCGGCGGACCCTCCAGAGCCACGGAGAAAATCCTTGCGTAAAGGACTGGCTGCACGCGAACTTCATCCCCTAGCTTGACGGGGCAGAAAGACTCGCCCAAGACTTAGATTTCGCCATCTCGCTCCACACGGGGGATGTAATCCCAAATACACCCCTTTTCAGCTGCAGGATAAAATCGAACAGGGGTGGATCAAGTGAACGAGAATGAGCAGGACAGCGAATCGTTGGACTCGTTCCGGGAGTCGAGTGCATTCGAACTGGCGATCAGGACGGCTGAAAGCAAGGCCGCGATCCTCCGGATCCTTCACGCATACGACCTGACCGAGGAGGATTTCACCAACCGGTTCCCCGTACTGGCGGAGTGGGTCCAAGGCCTGCCGGACGTTCCTGACGAGGCCGCTTCCGCGGCTTGATTCAGCACGTCAAAGGCCTTCAAGTCTCGGTCTCGCAACAAACTGTGCCTTAGCGACGGGCCCTCCGCTCCACGAAGGCATTGTGGAAACAACGCCCAGCGCCCCGACGGACACGGGCCGGCCGGCCCGTGTCCGCTCTTTCATCCGAATCCCTGCCACCCAGGAGCGCAGAAGCAGTGCCGTCATCGTCCTCTTCGGTCGTTCAAACCGTTCTCGAACAGTCCTCGCGCGTCCTGCAGACCTACGCCGTGGACCCCGGTCTCGTGGCCGAGCACGCCAATGGAGAGCGCCGCATCACCCAGGGCGGATATGGCGATCGCCAGCTTTTCGAGCTCGTCCAGAACGCGGCGGACGAAATGGCCGGGGAGTCGGACGGGCGGGTCTACGTCATCCTCACGGAAACCCACCTTTACTGCGCGAACGAGGGTAATCCGGTTACCCCGGAAGGCGCGGAGACAATTCTTCGGATGAGCATGTCGAAGAAACGCGGCGGGCAGATCGGGCGTTTCGGAGTGGGTGTCAAATCAGTCCTCGTGGTGACCGATGCCCCCGAATTCTTCAGCAGCACCGGAAGCTTCGGATTCGACCGCTCCTGGTCGTACGAGCAGATCAGGTCGGTGCCCGGCGTGACGGCGCGCTACGGCCCCGAGTTCGATGCGCCCGTGCTTCGGATGGCCCGACCTCTCGACGTGCAGGCCGAGCGTGCCTCCGACCACGTCCTCAACGAGCTGCTGAACTGGGCCACCACCGTCGTCCGTCTGCCCCTGCTCCCGAAGGCGGACGACCGGCTGGGCCGCGACATGCACGGCGGACGTGGCAAGGACCACGGCGAGCCCCGCGAGGAATTCCCGGTCGGCTTCCAGCTCTTCTCTCCGCACGTCGCAAAAGTAGTGCTGGAGGACCGCCGGCCGCGGCCCATGGCGCGTCGGACACTGACCGCCCGGCGGGCCGGCGACCTGCACACCTTGGTCGAGGAGCGGACCGGGAAATCCGTCGCCACCGACCGGTGGCGCGTGTTCACCACCACCCACGAACCCGGTCCCAGTGCTCGCGCGGACGCCGGCGAGCTGCACGACCGGCTCTCACTCGACCTCGCCTGGGCCGTCCCCGCCCTGGAGAAAGACCCGGAGAGCGGTCTGTACGTCAGCCCGCGTGCACGTGGTCGCGGCACGTTCTGGTCCTTCTTCCCGACCAAGTACGAGATGTCGCTGAGTGGGATCCTCAACGGTGCCTGGAAGACGAACGAGGACCGGCAGAACCTCCTCGACTCCTCTCCCTTCAACCAGGAGATGATCCGGATGTCGGCAAAGCTGGTCGTCGACTCCCTCCCCGCCCTTGCGCCCGACGAGGACCCTGCGGCCTATCTCCCCCTGCTGCCCGGCCGGGCCAAGGAGGCCATCAGCTGGGCCGACGAATTCCTGACCCGAGAAATCTGGGCCCGCACCGCGGACCGGCCGGCGTTGCCCGACCAGGAAGGCGTCCTGCGCATCCCGACGACACTGAAGATCCACCCGCGCCTCGACAGGGACCTGAAGAAACTGTCCAAGTGGCTTCGGATGTGGCATGAGAGTCCCGGGCGCCCCTCGAACTGGCTTCACCCGAGTGTCGAGGCGGACGCCCTGCGCTCCGGCAAGGTCGAGCACATCCTCGGTGCGGCCGGGCATGAGCGGACCGGTGTCCGGGAATGGCTCGAGGCTCTGGTCGGCAGCGGCACCCCCGAGGCGTCGGCGGTGGCCGTCCGCATCCTCGCGGACATGATCGAGAACCGCTCCCCCTATGCAGACGAGGCCCGTAAGGCCCATGTCGTGCTCACCGAAGAGCACGGTCTCGTCGCGCCCGTACACGGCAGGGTGTTCCGCCGTGCCACCCAGGGCGGCCTGCGCGAGACCCTGGTGTACGTGGTCGACGAGCTCGCCCAGGACCCGTCGCTGGCTCACGCCCTCAACGTCCTGGGGATCCGGGAGGCCGATGTCGAGGGCCGGTTCGCCAGCGTCCTCGATCAGGGTTTCGACCACTACGGCGACTCCGACTGGGAACGGTTCTGGGAGCTGTTCCGTCAGGCGGGGGTACGTCGGCTGGCCCACACCGTCCTGGAGAAGGTGCCCACTCCGCGCTCGGCTCTCCGGGTACGCACCGCCGACGGTCGTTTCCGGCCGGTCGAGGACTGCATGCTGCCGGGTGTCGTGGTCGATGCGAAGCGCGACCCCGCCATCGCTGTCGACATGGCGTTCCACTCCGACGACACCCCCTTCTTCTCACAGGTCGGCCTGCGCGAACGGCCGTCCGGTGGGGTCCGCCCCGAGGAAGACGAGGCGTGGTTCGTGGAGTACCGCGAAGCCCTCCACGCCTCCTACCTGCGCGGCTTGGACAGTCGCGCCCCTCGCCCCGCGCTGAGCCGGATGAAGGTCGAGGGCGCCGCGATCGGCGGCCCGCTCCATCTCTTCCGCGCCCTCTCCGAGGAATCCCGTGCCGCCTTCCTGAAGGTGCTGCCCGACGACGCCGTGGTGGACAACTGGACACGCCAGATCGGCGCCCAGACCAACACACGACAGGCCGTACCCTCCCCGATCCGATGGATGCTGAGGAAGTTCGGCACGATCGCCACCTCCCAGGGGATCAAGCCTGTCAAGGAGGCCGTCGGCCCCCAGCTCGCCGGCTACCGAGATGTGTTGCCGGTCGCCGACATCTCGCCCGAGAAGGCCCGCAGGCTGCGCCTCCCGACCACCGTCGACGAGGTCCCCGCCGACCGCTGGGACGCGCTCCTCGAGGAGGTGGCCCGGAGCACGGACGACTCCTTCGTCGGTGCCACCTACGTGATGCTGACCCGATTCGGGGCGGACTTCCCCGAGGACTCCCTGACCCGGTGTCGCATCGGTGACGCCTGGGAGACCCGGCCCGACGGCGAGATCACCGTCGCCGTCGGGAGCGCCCAGTACCAGGCGCTGCGTGCCGAGCAACTCCCGGCGCTGCTCGTACCGACCACCGACGACGCCGAGCTGATGATCGAGAAGTGGGGCATGCTCCGCTACGCCGATGTGATCAGTCTGGAGACCCGTGAGGTACCGGTCGGCGACCCCGTGGCGCTGGTCGAGCTGTTCCCTGCCCTGCGGCAGCGCCTGAACAGCTCGAACCGGAGCAGCATGGTGCAACGTTGCAGCGAACTGGAGGAGGTCACCCGCACGCCCAAGGGCACGCACGCCTCCCCCCTGGACGCCGTTCGCCAGGACGGCACCGTCAAGCTCCGAGTTCCTCTGGCCCCGGAGCCGATGCTGCGCCTGATCGACCGCGAGCTCGGTTTGGGCCTCGGCGCTGCCGGCTGCCGAGCGGTGCTCGATCACCAGGACCGTATGGAACGCGACGGCGAGTTGAAGGCGGCACAGAAGGCGGTACGCGAAGCCGCGGACGTGGTGACCAAGATCGAGCTGCTGATCGGCGCGGATGCGCTTCGCGCCGGCCTCCCCGAGGGATTGATGGAGGCCGAACTCCAGTCGACCGACGGAGTGGAGCCGACCGGGCGTCGCATCGCACAGATGGCGTTCAACGCGCACGGTGACGGTGTGCTCCAGCAACACGCCAGAGACGTCCAGGCCCGTTTCCCCAGTGCCCCTGTCGCATACGGAGGTTCGTCCGCGGCCATCGCGTTCGTCTCGGAGCTGAGGCTGCCGATCGCGTTCGCCGGTTCGAAGACCCCGTCCCCACCGCCGTTCGAGACCGTCGAGGGCCCTCGGGACTTCCCGAGTCTCCACGAGTACCAGGAGGACCTGGTACGGAACATCTCCACCATGCTCGACCGACTGGCCCCCCAGCGCGGCATGCTGTCGCTGCCGACCGGCGCCGGCAAGACCCGGGTCACCGCGGAAGCCGTGATCCGCTGGGTGAAACGAGTCGGGGACCTCAAAGGTCCACTGCTGTGGATCGCACAGACCGAGGAATTGTGCGAGCAGGCCGTCCAGAGCTGGAAGTTCGTCTGGAGCAAGGTCGGTGCCGAACGTCCGCTCACCATCAGCCGGCTGTGGAGTACCAACGAGGTGGGTGACGTCGTGGACCACCCCCATCTGGTGGTGGCCACCGACGCCAAGTTGGAACGGTGCCTGGGCACCGATCAGTACGCCTGGCTGCGTCAGGCCGCCCTGGTGATCGTGGACGAGGCACACACCGCCATCTCCAAGCGATACACCGAGATCCTGGGCCGGCTGGGACTCACCCAGTATGAGACGGGCCGGCACCTGCTCGGCCTGACCGCCACGCCGTTCCGGAACACCAACGAGGAAGAGACCCGCCGCCTGGTCCGACGCTTCGGCAATCGGCGACTCGACGAGGGCGTCTTCCCGTCGGGCGACCCGTATCGCGATCTCCAGGACTGGGGCATGCTCGCACAGGTCGAGCACCGCACCCTTGAGGGGGGTCGTATCGAGCTCACGCAGGACGAGAAGACCCACGCCGACCGCATGGCCATGCTCTCCCGCTCCGCCGAGCAGCGACTCGCCGACGACCACACGCGCAGTCGGCGCATCGTGGACTCGGTGGCTGCTCTGCCGGACGATTGGCCGACGTTGCTCTTCGCCACCTCAGTCGATCACGCCAAGTACCTGGCGGCCATGCTCAACGACCGCGGCGTCCCGTCCGCTGCCGTGGACTCGACGACCAGTGCTCAGGACCGTCGCACGCGCATCGAGAACTTCCGCAGCGGTCGTATCCGGGTTCTCACCAACTACGGCGTGCTCACCCAGGGGTTCGACGCACCCGCCACTCGTGCCGTGGTCGTCGCACGACCGGTCTACAGCACCAACGTGTACCAGCAGATGATCGGCCGCGGATTGCGTGGACCGCGGAACGGCGGCAAGGACAGCTGCCTGGTCCTCAACGTCAGCGACAACGTCGCCAACTTCGACACCAACCTCGCCTTCACCCAGTTCGAGCACCTCTGGAGCCGGAAGTGACCGACATCTACCAGGACAGCCCTCCGCTCACCGACGAGCAGCTGGCCGTCGTCGGGCAACCCTGGGATGCCCGCGTACTGGTCACGGCCGGCGCAGGCACCGGGAAGACCCACACCCTGGTTCGCCGGCTAGACGCGCTGTGCAGTGCCGAGGACCCCGAGCAGGCGTTGGAAGCCGCCGAGATCCTGGTGCTCACCTTCTCCCGAGCGGCGGCTGGGGAATTGCGCACACGGATCTCCCGACACGGGGAACGAGCTCACCGGGTACGCACCCGTACCTTCGACGCGTGGGCCTATGAGGTGCTCCTTCAAGCCGACCCTGACGGTGAATGGGGTGCGGTCGGATTCGACGCGCGGATCGCCGCCGCGACCCGCGCGATCGAGAAGGGCGCGCTGGAGGCCGGCGACACGGTACCCCCGGCCCATGTCGTGATCGACGAGGTGCAGGACCTGCTGGGCGGGCGCCGTGAACTGGTGGAGGCGCTCCTCGACCGGTACCAGGACAGCTGCGGCTTCACCGTCGTCGGAGACGCCGCCCAGTCCGTGTACGGCTTCCAGATCGAGGACCCGGGCGAGCGCGCCGACGAGACCGGTCGGTTCTTCGACTGGCTGCGCTGCTCCTACCCCGACGATCTCGTCGAGCTGCGTCTCACGAGGAACTTCCGGGCCGGCACGGCCGAGGCCGGGATCGCGTTGGCGCACGGACCTCTTCTCCAACGGGTTTCCGATCCGGACGAGGCCGGGCGGCTCTACGACGAATTGCGCGATCTGCTGCTGGACCCGGCGAACGGCATGGGTGATCTCGGCGACGAGTTCACCCTGGACGGTCTACGGAACCTCTCCGACACCTGCGCTGTCCTCACCCGCGACAACCGGCAGGCCCTCGTGATCTCCGCGCTGCTGCACGCGCACGGCATCGACCACCGGATACGGCGTCCGCTGGAGGAGCGTCCGGTGCCGTGCTGGGTGGCAGAGCTCCTGCGTCGCACGGAGGCGACGGGCCTCACCGAGGACCGGTTCCGTACGCTTCTCTCGGACATCCCTCTTCCGTACGACCCCGACGCCGCCTCCCTGTGGACGGTGCTACGCAAGGTCGCGCGCGGAGCGGGGCGTGGGGTACTCGATCTGGACCGGCTGCGCCAGGCGGTCGCCGGCGGCAGGTTCCCCGACGAAGCAGCCGATCCGGAGAGCGCCCGCATCGTCGTCTCGACGGTGCACCGCGCGAAGGGCCTGGAGTTCGACCGGGTGATCGTCCTGACTCCACCGACCACCGCCGAGCTCCACAAGCAGCACCAGGGGGAGCTGGACCTTCCCGCCGAAGCCCGCGCCCTGTACGTGGCCATGACGCGCGCTCGCCAGGATCTCCATCACGTGGCCCCTCCCGAACTGCCGCACTTCAAACGAGCAGGGAACCGGCGCAACGGCCGCCGCTACCTCGGGTCGTGGCGGTCGTACGACAGGTACGGGATCGTCGCCGAGGCAGGTGACGTCTGCCGTGACGACCCGCCCGGCCACCGCAGCGACGCCGTCGCCGCCCAGGCGTATCTCCTGGGACGGGTGCGGCCCGGCCAGGAGGTGCTGTTGCGCAAGCGCCACGACATGCCGATGGGCGAGTCGGAGAGTCCGCCGTACGCCCTGATGCACGACGGCATGGAGATCGGGGAGGCTTCGCAGCGGTTCCGTGAGGATCTTTTCCAGGTACAGAAGGTCAACCGCACCTGGGACCCCTGGTGGCCCGACGAGATCCGTGGCCTGCGGATCGACACCCTGGAGACCGTGACGGGCAGCACCGCCGCCGGCACGAACGCCGGACTGGGTGAGCGCGGTGTGTGGATCGCCCCGCGGATCACCGGCATCGGCCGGTACCGGAGAGCCCACGACTACGAGGAGCAGCGCTCATGACACAGGTGGCCGGTCCCCACTCCGAGCACTACCGGGTCCGGGACGAGGAGCTACTGGTGGGGCTTCGCCGTGAACTTCTCGGCCCTGCCCCGGAGGCCCTGCCGGACGATCGGGACGAGGTGCTCACCCAGGACGCACCGATCGACCGCTACCTGGCCGGCGTCCTCTATCCACAGGCAGTGGACAGGGCAGCCAAGGAACGCAGGGACGAGGACGAGGAGGAGCAGAACGGCCTGGACGCCGCCCCTCTGCTCAACCGGGGGGAGGGCGAGGAGTCCGGCACCGCGCAGGAGGTGGGCGCGTCAGGGGACCGGCGTCCTTCCTCGATGGGCCTCACCTTCGCGGTCCGCCCCACCATAAGCAGAGTGATCGTGATCTCTGCGCGGGCGGCTGCCTACGTACCCACCGACTCCGACGGCACGCCCGTCCCGGCTCGCCGCGCCGAGGCCCGCACCACCGCCGACCAGAGGGAGCAGTGGCGGCGCAGGGAGCTCGACCTCCCGGACCAGCACATCGACGTGACCCGATCGGATCCGAGGATGACGATCCAGCTCACTTCGGAGGCATCACTACATGTCAACGTCCGGCCCGTCGATCCGGTCCACGACACGGTCACGGTCACGGTCACACTGATCAACAGCCAGAAGATCGGCGAGCGGGATCTTCAGGACGCCTTCTCCCTGTTCCAGTGTGGTCTGACGGTCCGGGCCGCCGACGGCTCCACCGCCTTCGTCGAACGTCCGGCCCCGGCCGCCACCCACGACCCCGAGATCGCCACAAGTCGGTTGCTGCACCGACACGCCCCGACGTTCGCGGTCGGTCACGGATGCGCCGCCGAGTGGGACTGGACCCCCCAACCGATCGGTCTGACCGAGACCGAAACGCCCGCCGTCCTCGAGGTGCGAAGCCAGTTCGTGCCCACCGTGGAGGTGCTGCTCACCGACTCCAACCCGGAGATCGACAGTTCGGCGCTGTCCATGCTCGGGCTGGCCGAGCAGTCCGATGGCGCGCTCCTGGCCGCTCTGGAAGGTCTCGCCGCGGGTTACGCTCAATGGATCGACGGCAAGTCCGCCGAAGCGGATGCCCTGACCGGTAGCGCTCACGAGAAGCCCGCGCGGGATCAGGTGAAAGCCTGTGTCGAGGCGCTCGACCGAATCCGTGAGGGAATCGAGCTGCTGCGGACCAAGCCCGATCTCATGCACGCGTTCCGTCTCGCGAACCGCGCCATGGCAGACCAGCGTGCCCGAAGCAAGTGGGTGAAGGACGGCAGGGTCGGGGCCCCCGATCCGGCCACTGGCCACTGGCGCCCCTTTCAGATCGCATTCGTGCTGCTGTGTCTGGCCGGCATCGACGATCCCGAGCACCCCGACCGGCAGATCTCCGACCTGCTGTGGTTCCCCACCGGTGGTGGCAAGACGGAGGCCTACCTCGGACTGATCGCCTTCACGTCGTTCCTGCGTCGGATCCGCAAGGGAGAGGACGGCGGCGGTGTCACCGTCCTCATGCGCTACACACTGCGGTTGCTCACCCTCCAGCAGTTCGAGCGGGCCGCGACTCTGCTCTGCGCCATGGAGCGCATGCGGCGCCGAACGCCCGAGTTGGGCCACGAGGAGTTCTCCGTCGGCATGTGGGTGGGACGTTCGGCCACCCCCAACAAGCTGGCCGTGGCAGGAGAGAAGCTGGACGAGCTGCAGAGGAATCTCGACAAGCGACTCGCCACCGAGAATCCCGTTCAGCTGCACGCCTGCCCCTGGTGCGGGACCCGCCTCGACGCGCGGAACTACGAAGCCGATGTGGACGCCCGGCGGATGCACGTCCGATGCCCCGGCGCGGACTGCGACTTCGCCGACGGCCTGCCCGTCCATCTGATCGACGAGGCGGTGTACGCCGCACGGCCGACCCTGGTGATCGCCACCGTCGACAAGTTCGCGTCGATGCCATGGCGCCCTGCGACCTCCGCGCTCTTCAACCGCGACGACGCCCCGGAGGGCGGCACTCCGCCCCCGGAGCTGATCGTCCAGGACGAACTCCACTTGATCTCCGGACCGCTCGGTACGCTCACAGGGCTCTACGAGACCGCCGTGGACGCACTCGCCGACCGGCCCAAGGTGATCGCCTCCACTGCGACCATCCGTCGCGCCGCCGATCAGGGGCGCCACCTCTTCGCCCGCGAAGTGCGGCAGTTCCCGCCCGCCGGGCTGGACGCCCGCGACTCGTGGTTCGCCGTGGAGACCCCACGTGAGGAGAAGGCGAGCCGCCGCTACGTCGGCCTCCTGGCCCCCGGCACCAGCCAGTCCACCCTCCTGATCCGCACGTACGCCACTCTGCTGCACCGGGCCAAGCAGGCGGAGACGGAGGACGAGGTGCGCGACGCGTACTGGAGCCTCGTCGGCTACTTCAACAGCCTCCGACTCTTGTCCGCAGCCGAACTCCAGGTCCATGACGACGTGGTGGCCTATCTGGAAGTACTCGCCGAGCGCGAGGGGGTGGAAGTCCGGTCGGTCGCCAACTACTCGGAACTGACGAGCCGTATCGACGCCAGCGAGATCCCCAGCCGCCTCAAGGGCATCGAGAGGCGGCTGCCCGGCGACGACACCGTGGACGTCCTCCTGGCCACCAACATGATCGCGGTCGGCGTGGACGTGGACCGTCTCGGTCTCATGGCCGTGATGGGCCAGCCACAGACGACCGCCGAGTACATCCAGGCCACCAGCAGAGTCGGCCGTGCCCACCCGGGGCTGGTCGCGGTCATGTTCAACTCGACCAGGTCCCGGGACCGCTCCCACTACGAGAGCTTCCAGCATTTCCACTCGGCCCTGTACCGCGAGGTCGAGTCCACTTCCGTCACCCCGTTCTCCGCCCGTGCCCGCGACCGGGGCCTGCACGCGGTGATCGTCGCCCTCGCCCGCATCATGATTCCGGCCGCTCGACCGAATGACGGCGCCGGCCGGGTCGAGGCGTACGAACCCGTGCTCCGGGGTCGTATCAAGTCGATCCTCTTGGAACGCGTGGAGGCGGTTGCCGGGGAGGAGGCCGGCATCGTGTCGCAGGCCTTCGACGAGTTCGTCGAGTGGTGGTGCACCGAGGCCGACAACCACCCCGGCCTGCTGTTCGAGCCTCCTAAGGGGAGGCATGCCCCTTCGCTCCTGAAGGCGTACGACGACGAATCTCAGAATGCCGAGGCATGGCCCACGCTGTGGAGCCTGCGCGACGTGGACGCCGAGACGGCCCTGTTCATGGAGGGAACCCGATGACCCCGCCCCCCGCCCGCCGTCGACGGACCGGCGCCTACGGAACCGCACCGGCCCACAACCTCCCGCGGCGTGGTGCGGTCCGCCGCGCCCAGGTGATCACCACGTACGGCGTCGGGTCGCTCATCGCAGTCGACCACGAGTCCTTCATCGTCTCGGGACTCGACCATGCCGAGCAGAGCTGGAGCCGTGACGAGTCCCCGAAGATCCACGAACGGCGCTTGGCCCGGGTCCTCGACGTCGATTCCTTCCGACTGCCACCCGCTTCGGACGACACCAGCAAGGACGGTCTCCGGGTCCGACGATTCCCGTTGATGCACTTCTGCACCGAGTGCAACGACCTGCAACGGCATCGCGACTTCAACCCGCCTGCCGGCCGGAGCATCTGCAACACGTGCGAGGTCGACCTGGTCCCCTCCCGTTTCGTCGCCGCCTGCGAGGCCGGCCACCTCGACGAGTTCCCGTACTGGCAGTGGTTGCACCGCTCCACGGACCGTGGCGCCGCGAGGCCGGCGCAGTGCGGTGGGAAGCTCAAGATGCGCACGTCAGGACGCACATCTTCACTCCGCTCCATTCTCGTCTCCTGCACCTGCGGGCAGGTTCCCGAGGTCTCGATGGAAGGTTCCTTCCGCAGGAATGCGCTCCAGGATCTGGGCCTGCGGTGTCAAGGAACGCGCCCGTGGCTCGGTTCGTCCGTTCCGGCTCAGGGGTGCGGACTCGCTCTGCGCACACTTCAGCGAGGTTCGTCGGCATTGTGGCAGCCCGTGCTGAAGTCGGCTCTCTCCATCCCGCCGTGGAGCGACGGCCGGTCGGATCCGCTCGCCGAGCACTGGGCAGCCCTCCGCGAGTACGACGCACGGGAGCACGTCGAGATCTACCTCAAGGGTGCCTTCGCGGGAAAGTGTCCGATGCCGCTGGACGAGGTGATGGCACTCCTCGCCGCGGAGCGTGAGGAGGACCCCGACAGCGAGTCGGCCCCTACCTTCGAGCACCGCTACCTCGCCCTGCGCAACAAGGAGTACGAGCGGCTCCGAGCGGGCAACGAAGAGAGCGACCACTCCCACGACGAGCAGTTCGTCTGTGAAGCCCCGCTGGGCGACCAGAGCGTGCTCGACCCGCTCGGCGTCACCGGTCCGATGCTGGTCAAGAAGCTACGCGAGGTGCGCGCACTGAAGGCGTTCACCCGGCTCGTCGATGCCGGGTCGACGACGGACTCCGCGGAGATGCCCCTCTCGGAACGTCCCCTGCGCTGGCTTCCGGCCATGGAGGTGCGGGGTGAGGGAGTCTTCCTACGATTGGACGAGGACCGGCTCGGCACCTGGGAGAAGAGCGTGGCAGTGGCAGCTCGGGTCGAGCGGATGCATGCCGCCCACCAGCGGGTGCTCGCACAGAGGGCTGACGACCCGAGCAAGGTCGCACCCTCCCCGGCCACCCCCCGCATGGTGCTCCTGCACACGCTGGCCCACGTCCTCATCAACGAGTGGAGCCTGGAGGCGGGCTACCCGGCCGCTGCCCTGCGCGAGCGCCTGTACGCCGCCGACGACATGGCCGGGGTGCTCGTGTACACGGCGACGAGCGACTCGGCGGGCAGCCTTGGCGGTCTGGTCGCCCAAGGCGAACCGGAGACTCTCGGTCGTACGGTGCGTTCGGCCGTCCACCGCGCCGAGTGGTGTTCGTCGGACCCTCTCTGCATGGAGACCGAGGCATCCGGTATCGGCGGGATCAACCTGGCGGCCTGCCACGCCTGCGTGATGCTCCCGGAGACGAGCTGCGAGCACAACAACATCCTGCTCGACCGCGCCCTCCTCGTCGGTACCCCTGACGACCCTCGACTCGGTTACTTCGAGGACGTCCTGAGGCACTGACGTCGGATCATTCGCGCTGGACGCCAGCGGTGACGGTGATCCGGCGCATCTCGCTCTCCCGGTTTCCGGAGCCGAAGTATCTGCCGCAACGACCCCGAATCCGGGAGGGCACAACCCCAAGCGTCGAATCGCTCACTTCACGAAGAGGGCGCAGGCGGGACTTGTCATGCTCAAACAATAGAAAACCCCAGGTCACAGGCGATGTGGCCTGGGGTTCCTCGGAGCCGCCTTCGAAATTCGAACCCGAAACATACTCACTACGAGTCGTCCGATTTTGATCCGACTCAAGGCGGACCACTCCAGATTCCCTGCCAACCGAGGCCACAACTGGGACTGAGGAGGCCCCGATTCCATGCACCTCTCGCCATCGCTCAGCCGATACTGAACCAACATGCGGAACACGTACGCTCCGTGCTGGAGAGCGAGACATCCAGCCGGCCTGCAGAGGGGAATGAGATGGGAGCACGCAGTCGGCCGTCGGGCAAGGAAAGGTTGACGGTCACCGCTCGCCACAGGAGTCGGCGGGTCCTGCGGTGACGGACTCCACTTTCCAGGCGATAGGGGCCGGATCCGTCGCCGCCCATCACATCGGGACAGCAGTCACAGGTCCGGTCAACGTTCTGACGGCCGAGTTGCTGAATTCTGCGCGCGATGTCCAGGCACCAGCCGGGCTCACCAACCTGCTGCCGCTCCCTCTGTGTTTCGGCCGTACCAGCGAGCTGGACTGGCTACGCGACACGCTCGGGCAGCCGACCACCGGAACTGCCGTCGTCCGAGGTCTCGGTGGCGTAGGCAAAAGCACCGTCGCGCTTGCATACGCCCATAGACACCGTGGCGACTACATCGTGACGTGGTGGATTTCCGCCGCATCGCCCGACCACATCGAGCAATCGTTGGCCGGCCTCGCTCTGCGGTTGATCCCCGTGTGGGCCGGCAGCGCGTCTACCGAAGATCGCGTCGCCTGGGCGATGTTGTGGCTGCAGTGGCATTCGGGGTGGCTGCTGATCTTCGACAATGTCGAGAATCCGGCCGATCTGCAGCCGTACGTCAGCACGTCCAACGGCCACGTCATCGCCACCAGCCGACGATCAGCCGGCTGGCCGACGTCCGTCGCATCGCTGGCACTCGACGTACTCGACCTGGCAGCAGCAAGTGATCTCCTCTGCAGCCAGGTGCTCGGCGCGACTTCACCGACCCACCGTCAGATACAGGAGACCCGAGCCCTGTCAGCCGACCTGGGGCAGCTTCCCATCGCCCTGATACAGGCCGGCGCCTACCTCGCGCAGAACCCGACGATCAGCATCGAACGTTACCGCCGAGGGCTGATGGGTGCGCTGGACAAGGCTCCCGAAGGTGTAGACCCAGAGCGCACCGTAGCCCGGATCTGGCGCCAGACGATCAGCACCCTCGCGGAGCGCAACCCCCTGGCAGTCCAGGTCCTGTCCACATTGGCGTGGCTGGCCCCCGAGGACATCCCCGTTGGACTACTGACCCCCCTCACCGACGACAGCGACGACCTTCATGAAGCCCTAGGGGTGCTAGCCGTCTACTGCATGGTCTCCCTCACTCAGGACTCGATAAGCATCCACCGCCTCGTCCAGACCACACTCCGGAACCAGACGCCCATCGGTGACAGTGCGCCAACCGGCAGGCCAGAGGCCGAACGGCTGCTGAGCGCTGCGGTCGCCCACCTGGGAGAACCGCCCGACTCTGGCCGGTCCCCCGCCTGGGATCGGCTGCTCCCGCACCTGGTCTCGCTTGCCGCCAGCACTCCTGGCGGACACGCTGACACCTTTCCCGCCGGACGGTACGCAAGCGCTGCGGCCTACCTCCAAGGCCTCGGTCACGACGCCCGCGCCATTCCGCTGCTCAAGGCGGCCCTCGCCCGCTTGGAAGCAATCGTCGGCGCCGAGCACGAACTCACTTTGAAGGTCCGTGCAAACCTGGCCAACGCATATTACGGAGCCGGGGACTTCGATCAGTCAATCGCAATCCTCGAACCGATGGTCGCGCAGTGCGCGCAGGTATTCGGCGGCTCACATCAAGGAACGCTGACCGTCGTCTCCAACCTTGCCAACTCCTACCGTGAATCCGGCGATCTGGCCCGTGCCGTGACACTCCACGCGGAAACCTTGGCCCTGCGTAGTAAAATACTTGGCAACGATCACCCCGACACTCTCGTCAGCGGCGATGAACTGGCACGCACCTACCATGCGTCCGGCGACTTGGATCGCGCTGTCTCTCTGTATGAGGCCACGCTCACGCAGTACCAGCGAATTCTAGGACCAACTCACCCTGCCACACTGTCCAGCCAGCACGGTCTGGCAGCTGTCTACCTCGATTCAGGCGACCTGTCCCGCGCCATTCCCATGTACACCGCCGTCTTCGCACAACGGCAGCAGGCGCTCGGCGACAGCGATCCCCAAACCATCACCAGCCGGAACAACCTTGCCTACGCCTATCTGACCGCCGGACGCCCTGACCAGGCAGCGCAGCACTTCAAGACGGCCCTGGCCCGGTGCGAGGAGGTCTACGGCGAGGCACACCCAGAGACCATTGCCGTCCGTGCGAACCTCGGCTGCGCCTACCGGGACGCCGGAGACTCCGCCCGTTCGCTCCCATTGCTGGAGACCGCGGCCGCGCAGAGCGCCCACCTCCTCGGCGATGCCCATCCCCATACCCTGACCGCCAGGAACGGGCTGGCGCGGGCATACCAGGCCGCCGGCCACGATGGCCAGGCGATCGCCCAGTACGACACCATCCTCAAGCACCGTGCCACGCTGCTCGGCGATACCCACCCCCACACCCTCGCCACCCGAAGCGGCCTCGCGAATGCATACCTCGCGGCGGGCGACCCGGATCGCGCCGTCCCGCTGTTCGAAACCGTCGTCGCCCAATGCGAGCAGGTCTTCGGCGAGTCCCACCCGGACACCCTGTCCAACTATATTGGCCTGGCCGACGCACTACGCCGGACGGACAATCCGGCACGGGCCGTTCCTCTCTCTGAGTCAACGCTGGAGCGGTGCGTCCGTTCACTCGGCGAAGACCACCCGCACACCATGGTGTGTCGAAGCAACCTGGCCCTCGCACACCTCACAGTTGGCGACGCTCCGCTCGCCGTCCAGCTCCTCGAAGCCGCCGTGCGCGACGCCGGCCTCATCTTCGGCGACACACACCCGCACACGGTCACCAGCCGGATCAACCTGGCCGCCGCTCATATGGAGTCCGACAACGCGGCACAGGCAGTCGCCGTCCTGGAAGGCGTTCGCGCCCAGCTGGAGGCCGCCCTCGGCCGCGTCCACCCGCAAACACTTCACTGCACCGCCATGCTGGCCCGCGCCCTCGGTGGGTCCGCCGGCCTCCCCCGGGCGATCGAACTGCTGGAACACAGCGTTGTGCTCGCAGAGAAGGAACTCGGTGTCACCCACCCGGACACGGTCAGGCAACGGCAGTACCTGGCTGAAATCTACCGGGCCAACGACCAACCCGACTTGGCTGTGCCGCTGTACGAAGCCAACCTCACTCACTGGCAGCAGACCCTCGGAGATCATCCCGACGTCCTGAACGGCCAACTCACCCTGGGGGACACTCACCAGGAAGCCGGCGCACACCAAGAGGCGATCGCTGTCTATCGCGCAGCCCTCGGCCGGATAGAACCCACCCTGGGCCCAGAGAACCCGCTCGTTGCACAGATCCGCGCAAGGATCGACGCGGCCGAATACGCCACTTCGCGGTCTGACCCTTAGTACTCCTTTGAAATTCTTTGTTCCCTGGGCAGCGGCCTGGCAGTCGGGAGCGTAGCCAGGCCGCGACAGCGGCAGGAGGGCTTTCGCTTGGCGCGCACGAAGTGCGGCCGACCAACGGTCCGTGAATACGGAATTGCTGCATGCGCGCCGGCTGGACAGCTTAGTCTGTTCCCCCGACGTCAGTCGATGACAGGATTTCAGGGGTGGGTTGTGAGTTCGGAGATCGTGCAGTTTCTGGAGCAGGCAGGGCCGTATCTGAGCGCCGCTCTGGGTGCCTACGGTGCGGGGGTAATGGCCAGAGCGGAGGACGCTGCGGTGGGAGCCACCGCGAACGCAGGGCGCACAATTTTGCACGCGGTCTGGCGGCGCCGGAGCCCGGCCGGACGGGCCGAGCTGGAGGCGGCGGTGCGTGAGGCGGCCGAGGAGCCGGAGGACGCCGATGCTGCAGCCGCGCTACGCCAGCAGATCAAGCGGACGCTAAGGGAGGATCCGCAGCTGCTTGCCGAACTGGCCGCTCAGCTTCCCCCTGCCTGTGCGGTCACGATCACCGCGTCCGGTGAACGGTCTATCGCCGCACAGACAATCGGCATGGCCGTCACCGGAGACAACGCAACGATCCGTCCGTGACCCCACCCCCATCTCGAACCCAGGGCCGGTCCCGACGGGAGCCGTCACACGGTCGGCACGATCCTGAACGAGCTGGGGGCGGACATGCCGACGATCATGGAGATCCTCCGACACGCCCAGATCAGCCAGACTCGGCGCCAAGTGAAGGAGCGATCCGACCTCTCACGCGGCACCACCACAAGGTCATCTGAACCACAGAACCCCAGCTCAGAAGGATCTGAGCTGGGGTTCTCATGGAGCCGCCTTCGGGATTCGAACCCGAGACCTACGCATTACGAGTGCGTTGCTCTGGCCAACTGAGCTAAGGCGGCACCGCTGGGAAGACAAGAATTCCCCCGGAGGGAGCCTCTCATCAGCAGCGTCGCCAAGTCTACAGGGTTCAACCCGGTGCCCCGAACCAGGGGCCGCCGTCGGGGGCCGAGGGGTCAGCAGCGCTTGTCGGCGGGTGGGGCCTGGCCTTCCAGGAGGTAGCGGTTGATCGCCGAGTCGATGCAGTCGCTGCCCCGCCCGTACGCCGTGTGGCCGTCGCCGTCGTAGGTGAGGAGGGTGCCCGAGTCGAGCTGGTCCGCCAGGGAGCGGGCCCACTTGTACGGGGTGGCCGGGTCGCGGGTCGTGCCGACCACCACGATGGGGGCCGCGCCGGGGGCCTTGAGGGGCTTGGCCGTGCCCGTGGCCTTCACCGGCCAGTACGTGCAGTTCAGCGAGGCCCAGGCCAGCCCCGCGCCGAAGACCGGTGAGGCCTTCTCGAAGGAGGGCAGGGCCTGGTCCACCGCCTCCGGGCCGCTGAAGGCGGGCGGCTGGTCGAGGCAGTTCACGGCGGCGTTCGCGAACATCAGGTTGGCGTACTTGCCGTCCGCCTCGCGCTCGTAGTAGCTGTCGGCGAGGGACAGCAGGCCGGCCCCGTCGCCGTTCATCGCGTCCGTGAGGGCCTGGCGCAGGTGCGGCCAGGCGCTCTCGTCGTACAGGGCCGCGATCACGCCCGTCGTCGCGAGGGACTCGCCCAGCGGGCGGCCCGGGTCGCCGGAGGGGACGGGCTGGGCGTCGAGCTTGCGGAAGAGGTCCTTCAGGCGGCTGCCCTGCTCCTCCGGCGTGCCCTGCCCCAGCGGGCAGTCGGCCTGCTTGGCGCAGTCCTTCGCGAAGGAGCGGAAGGCCGTCTCGAAGCCCGCCGTCTGGTCGCGGTTGAGTTCGAGCGCCGGGCGTGAGGGGTCCATCGCCCCGTCGAGGACCATCCGGCCCACCCGGCCCGGGAAGAGGTCCGCGTACGTCGCGCCGAGGAAGGTGCCGTAGGAGGCGCCGACGTAGTTCAGCTTCCCGTCGCCCAGGACCGCCCGGAGCAGGTCCATGTCGCGGGCGGCGTCCACGGTGGAGACGTGCGGCAGGATCCGCGCCGAGCGCTGCTCGCAGCCCGCCGCGAACTCCTTGAACGCCGCCACCAGCCGGGCCCGTTCCGCCTGGTCGTCCGGGGTCTGGTCCACCTGGGTGAACCGGTCCATCGCCGGGCCGTCCAGACATTCCACGGGACTGCTGCGGGCCACCCCGCGCGGGTCGAAGGAGACCATGTCGTAGCGGGCGCGGACGGGCGCCGGGTAGCCGATGCCCGCGTAGGCCTGGAGGTAGCCGATGCCGGAGCCGCCGGGGCCGCCGGGGTTGACCACCAGGGAGCCGAGCTTCTTGCCCGGGCCGGTGGCGGTGCGGCGGGCCACCGCGATGTCCACGTCCTGGCCGGCGCCCGGATGCGCGTAGTCCAGCGGTGCCTTCATCGTGGAGCACTGGAAGCCCTGGACACCGCAGTCGCGCCAGCCCAGCTTCTGCGTGTAGTACGGGCGCAGCCCGGCCGGGACCGCGGACGGCTCGGCCGACGCGGAGGCCACGCCCGGGCTGCCGGAGGTGCAGCCGGAGAGCAGCAGCCCGGCCGCTGCGAACACGGTCCCGGTGGTACGCAGCACTCGCCTGGTGTCCATGCGGCGAGCGTACGTCCTGCCGGGGGCGCTGTCCGTCGGCCGCCGCCCGCGCGGCGGCCCGCCGACCGGGCACGGACCGGCCATCCGGCGACCGGAACGGATTCCCCGCGCCCGGCCCGGAACCGCTCGTACGGGTGAAGGTCAGCCCGCGCGCAGGGCCATGGTCATGGCCTCCACCGCCAGCAGCGGGGCCACGTTCCGGTCGAGGGCCCCACGGCAGGCGATGATCGCCTCGATGCGCCGCAGGGTCCGCTCGGGGCCCGAGGCGCGGGCGATCCGGTCGAGATCGGGGCGGACGTCCTCGTTGGCGATGGCCAGGGCCGAGCCGAGCTGGAGGGCGAGGACGTCCCGGTAGAAGCCCGTCAGGTCGGTGAGGGCGAGGTCGAGGCTGTCGCGCTGGGTACGGGTGCGGCGGCGCTTCTGGCGGTCCTCGAGCTCCTTCATGACCCCGGCCGTCCCGCGCGGCAGCCGGCCGCCGGCGCCCGCTCCGGCGCCGAGCGCGGCCCTCAGCTCCTCGGTCTCCTTCGCGTCGACCTCCTCGGCGACCTGCTTGGCGTCCTCCGCGGCGGCGTCGACCAGCTCCTGGGCGGCCTTGAGGCAGCCGCCGACGTCGTCCACCCGCAGGGGGAGCTTGAGCACGGTGGCGCGGCGGCTGCGGGCGGCCTCGTCGGTGGCGAGCCGGCGGGCCCGGTCGATGTGGCCCTGGGTCGCGCGGGCGGCGGCCGCGGCGGCGGCGGGCTCGACGCCGTCCCGCCGGACCAGCAGCTCGGCCACCGCCGCCACGGACGGGGTGGTCAGCGTCAGGTGGCGGCAGCGGGAGCGGATGGTGGGCAGCACGTCCTCCAGGGAGGGCGCGCACAGCAGCCACACGGTGCGCGGGGCGGGCTCCTCCACGGCCTTGAGCAGGACGTTGCCCGCGCCCTCGGTGAGCCGGTCGGCGTCCTCCAGGACGATGACCTGCCAGCGGCCCACGGCCGGCGACAGCTGGGCGCGGCGGACCAGGTCGCGGGTCTCCTTCACACCGATCGACAGCAGGTCGGTGCGGACGATCTCCACGTCGGCGTGCGTCCCGGCCATGGTGGTGTGGCAGCCGTCGCAGAACCCGCAGCCCGGTTCGCCGCCGAGGGCGCGGTCGGGGCTGACGCACTGCAGGGCCGCCGCGAAGGCCCGGGCGGCGGTGGCCCGTCCGGAGCCGGGCGGGCCGGTGAACAGCCAGGCGTGGGTCATCTTGGAGCCGGGCGGGAGCGGCTCGCCCCCGGCGGCGGCCGTGACCAGGGCGTCGGCGTCGCGGGAGGCGGCGGCAAGCTGCGCGTGCACGCGCTCCTGTCCCACCAGGTCGTCCCACACGGGCATCCCGCCCACCGCCTTTCACCGTCCGTGGATGCTCCGCACCCGTCTGCTCACATTGTGGCGCGCGCCACCGACAACCCGACCGCGGCGGGAGGGGACCCCGCCCGCCGGGTCAGCGGCGGCGGCGCCGTCCGCCGCGGCCGTCGTCGTCGCCGCGCCCGTCCCCGCCGTCGGGGCGGGGGCCCAGCAGTTCGTCCGCCAGGGTCGGCAGGTCGTCCATCGGGGTGGCCTCGGCCCAGTCGGACGGGGCCCTGCGCGGCCGGCCGTCCTCGTCGAAGACGGGGAGCTCGCGGGTCACGTCGTTCGCGGAGTCCCGGAAGATGCCCGGCGGCACCCGGTCGGCCGGGGCCTCCTGGGTGTGCGGGGCCGTCGGACGCTCCGCCGGCCGGGTCCGCCCGCCCGGGGCGGCCGGGGACGGGCCGTCGGGCCGCACGGCGGGCAGGACGGCCGTCTCGTCCGACGGACGCGACGCGGACGCCGTCTCCGACGCCGACGCCGACCCCGACGCCGGGTCGATCTTGGGCACGGGGACGGTCTGCGTCACGTCGTCCGGCTGGACCACGCGCCGCACCACCGGCGTCTCGACCGTGACGGCCTCGTCCGCCGGGAGCGGGTCCTTGCGCATCCCGACCTTGGGCGCGGGCGCCTCGGCGGCCTTGGCCGAAGCGGCGGCCGCGGCGGCCGAGGCCTCCGCCAGCTTGCGCGCCTCCTCCGCCCGCAGCAGGGCCTCCTCGGCCCGCCGCTGCTTCTCCAGCCGGCGTTCCTCCGCCTCGGCCCGCAGCCGGGCCTCCTCCGCCTCCTGGAGCCGGATCCGCTCCCGCTCGGCGGCGAGGGCCCGCTCCTCGGCCTCGGCGCGCAGCCGCTCGGCCTCGGCCCGGGCCCGGGCCTCCGCCTCGGCCCTGCGCCGCTCCTCCTCGGCCCTGCGCCGCTCCTCCTCCGCCTTGCGGGCGGCCTCCTCCTGAGCCAGCCGACGGGCTTCCGCGGCCTCGCGCTCGGCCTTGAGCCGCGCCGCCTCGGCCTCCTGCTCCGCCTTGATCCGGGCCTCCTCGGCGAGGCGCTCGGCCGCGAGCCGGGCCTCCTCGGCCTCCTTGGCCAGGCGGGCCTCCTCCTCGGCCTTCAGCCGGGCCTCCTCCGCCTTGCGCGCGGCCTCCTCCTCGGCCTTGCGCCGGGCCTCCTCCTCGGCGAGCCGGCGCGCCTCCAGCTGCGCGGCCACCTCGGCCTCGGACAGCGGGAGCATCCGGTCCAGGCGGTGGCGCACGACGGTGGTGACGGAGCCGGGGTCCTGGCCGGCGTCGACCACCAGGTAGCGGCCGGGGTCGGCGGCGGCGAGCGTCAGGAACCCGGCCCGCACCCGCTGGTGGAACTCGGTCGGCTCGGACTCCAGCCGGTCGGGGGCCTCCGTGAACCGTTCCCGCGCGGTCTCCGGGGAGACGTCGAGCAGCACGGTCAGGTTCGGCACCAGGCCGTCGGTGGCCCAGCGGGAGATCCGGGCGATCTCGGTCGGGGACAGGTCGCGCCCGGCGCCCTGGTAGGCCACCGAGGAGTCGATGTAGCGGTCGGAGATCACCACCGCGCCCCGCTCCAGGGCGGGCCGGACCACGGTGTCCACGTGCTCCGCGCGGTCGGCGGCGTACAGCAGCGCCTCGGCGCGGTTGGACAGCCCGGCGGAGGAGATGTCCAGCAGGATCGAACGGAGCCGCTTGCCGACCGGGGTGGCGCCCGGCTCCCGGGTCACGACGACCTCGTGGCCCTTGCCCCGTATCCAGTCGGCCAGCGCCTCGACCTGGGTGGACTTGCCGGCGCCGTCGCCGCCCTCCAGGGCGATGAAGAACCCGGTCGCGGAAGGGGCCTGGACGGGCTCCCCGCCGCGCAGCGCCTCGCGCAGGTCGCGGCGCAGCGGTACGCCGCCGCGGTCGTCGGCCCGGGTGAGGACCACGACGGCGGCGGGCAGCAGCAGTGCGCCGACCAGCATCAGGGTGTAGGCGGCTCCGCCGTGGGCGAGGGTGATCCGGCCGGCCTCCAGCCGGTGCGGGCCGATCGCGGCGGCCAGCAGCGGGGCGGCCACCGCGCCGAGGGCCACGGCCACCCGGACCACGGCCTGAAGGTGCGCGGTGACCCGGGCGCGGCGGAACTCCTCGGTCTCCTGGTCGAGCAGGGTGTGGCCGGTGTTGGCGGCGACGCCGGCGGCGGTGCCCGCGAGCAGCGCCAGGAACAGTACGGTCGCCGTGTCCCGGACCAGACCGGTCAGCAGCAGCGCCAGCCCCGCGACGGCCATGGCCAGCGCGAGCAGCCGGCGCCGGGAGAGCCCGGGCAGCACCTTGCCGGCCTGGGTGGCCCGGATCCCGGCGGCGGTGCCGCCGACGAGGGCGAGCACCATCAGGGCGTACGAGGAGGGCCCGCCGCCCAGGTCGAAGGCGTGCAGCACGGCGACGGAGGCGGCTGCGGCGACGGCCGCGGCGACGGCCGCGCAGGCCAGCACGAGCAGCCGGATCGAGCCCGTACGGCCCTTCTCGGTCCGGTCGCCCGCGCGGGGGGCGCGCAGCCCCTCCAGCGGGGAGCGCGGCCTCGGGGTCTTCACGTCGGGCAGGGTCAGCGGGAGCAGCAGCGAGAGGGACGCGGCGAACAGGCCTGCGGCCACGTACGAGCCCAGCGCCGACCGGTTCACGGCGAACCAGTCCACGCCCAGGCCCAGCGCCCGCCCGACCAGCGTCGCGACGAGCAGGGCGGCGGCCGCGACGGGCATCGCCGCGAAGGCCGTGCGCAGGCTGAGGCGGCGCAGGGCGTCGAGGTGGTCCGGGAGCGGTCGGACCGTCGCCCCCTCCGGCGGCGGCGCGGGCAGCAGGCCGGGCGCGGCGCTTTCCTTGGCCAGGGTCCACACGCGCTCGGCGGCGCCCGAGACGAAGACGGTGGCCAGCAGGGCGACCGTGGCGTGCGCCGGGATCCAGTCGAGCCAGAGCGGGGCGACGACGAACAGCACGATCCGCAGCCCGTCGGCGCCGGCCATCGTCCAGCGGCGGTCCAGCTTGCCGCCGGGGGCGGTGAGCCGGGCCAGCGGGCCGAGCAGGACCGCCCCGAACAGGACGGTGGCGAGGACGCGCACCGCGAAGACGGCGGCGACGGCGAAGGCGGCGCCCCGGTAGCCGGTGCCGAAGAGGCCGCCGGTGGTGGACGTGACGGTCGCCTGGAGGGTCAGCAGGACGAGCACCAGCAGGGCGAGGGCGTCACCGATGCCGCTCACCAGCTGGGCGCTCCACAGCCGCCGCAGCCCGGGCGTGCGCAGCAGGGCGCGCACCGCTCGCTCGCGGGAGTCCGCGGCTAGGGCTTCGTCGTAGGCGGGGTTCTCGGAGGCGGTCACGACCGGTGGCTGCTCGGCTCGCGTCATCCGCCCAGCCTATCCGCTGCGCTGGGCCGTTGCCGTGGCCTGTGGACGGCTCCGGATGTGACCCCGCACCCACCTTCCGAGGGCGGGGCCGGGCCCCGCCCCCGGAGGGGCTACTCGTCCGCCGGAGCCGCCGCGGCGGCCTTCTTCGCGGCCGCGGTCGTCGTCTTCTTCGCCGCCGTCTTCTTGGCCGCCGAAGCCGTCGTCTTCTTCGCCGCCGCGGCCGTCGTCTTCTTGGCCGCGGTCTTCTTGGCCGCGGTCGCCGCGGTCGCCGTCTTCTTGGCCGCCGAAGCCGTCGCCTTCTTCGCGGGGGCCTTCTTGACCGCCTTCTTCGCGGTCTTCTTCGCCGGCCCCTTGGCCCGCTTCTCCGCGAGCAGCTCGTAGCCGCGCTCCGGCGTGATCGTCTCGACGTCGTCGTCCCGCCGCAGCGTCGCGTTGGTCTCGCCGTCCGTCACGTACGGGCCGAAGCGGCCGTCCTTGACGACCACCGGCTTCTCGCTGACCGGGTCGGTGCCGAGCTCCTTCAGCGGCGGCTTGGCCGCGGCGCGGCCCCGCTGCTTGGGCTGGGCGTAGATCGCGAGGGCCTCGTCCAGGGTGATGGAGAACAGCTGGTCCTCGGTCTCCAGGGAGCGCGAGTCCGTGCCCTTCTTCAGGTACGGGCCGTAGCGGCCGTTCTGCGCCGTGATCTCCACGCCCTCGGCGTCCGCGCCGACGACGCGCGGCAGCGACATCAGCCGCATGGCGTCGTCGAGGGTGACCGTGTCCAGGGACATGCTCTTGAACAGCGAGGCCGTCCGCGGCTTGACCGCGTTCTTGCCCGTCTTCGGGGTGCCCTCGGGCAGGATCTCCGTCACGTACGGCCCGTAGCGGCCGTCCTTGGCGACGATCTGGTTGCCGGTGATCGGGTCCGCGCCCAGCTCGAACTCGCCGCTCGGCTTCGCGAACAGCTCCTCCGCGTACGCGACCGTCAGCTCGTCGGGCGCCAGGTCGTCGGGGACGTCGGCCCGCTGGTGGCCCTCGGCGTCCTTCTCGCCGCGCTCCACGTACGGCCCGTAGCGGCCGACGCGCAGCACGATGCCCTCGCCGACCGGGAAGGAGGAGATCTCCCGGGCGTCGATCGCGCCCAGGTCCGTGACCAGCTCCTTCAGACCGCCGAGCGCGTCGCCGTCGGCCGGCACGACCTCGGTCGCGTCCTCGGAGCCGAAGTAGAACCGCTTCAGCCACGGCACGGACTGCGCCTCGCCGCGCGCGATGCGGTCGAGGTCGTCCTCCATCTTGGCCGTGAAGTCGTAGTCGACGAGCCGGCCGAAGTGGGTCTCCAGCAGGTTCACGACGGCGAAGGAGAGGAAGGACGGGACGAGCGCCGTGCCCTTCTTGAAGACGTAGCCGCGGTCGAGGATCGTGCCGATGATCGACGCGTACGTCGACGGGCGGCCGATCTCCCGCTCCTCCAGCTCCTTGACGAGCGAGGCCTCGGTGTAGCGGGCCGGGGGCTTGGTCGCGTGGCCGTCGGCGGTGATCTGCTCGGCGGTCAGCGCGTCGCCCTCGGCGACCTGCGGCAGCCGGCGCTCGCGGTCGTCGAGCTCGGCGTTCGGGTCGTCGGCGCCTTCGACGTAGGCCTTCATGAAGCCGTGGAAGGTGATCGTCTTGCCGGAGGCGCTGAACTCGGCGTCCCGGCCGTCGCTCGCCCGGCCGCCGATCTTCACGGTGACGGAGTTGCCGGTGGCGTCCTTCATCTGGGAGGCGACGGTCCGCTTCCAGATCAGCTCGTACAGGCGGAACTGGTCGCCGGTCAGACCGGTCTCGGCGGGGGTGCGGAAACGATCACCCGAAGGCCGGATCGCCTCGTGCGCCTCCTGCGCGTTCTTGACCTTGCCCGCGTAGACGCGCGGCTTCTCGGGCAGGTAGTCGGCCCCGTAGAGCTGCGTGACCTGCGCGCGGGCCGCCGTCACGGCGGTGTCGGAGAGCGTGGTGGAGTCCGTACGCATGTAGGTGATGAAGCCGTTCTCGTACAGCTTCTGGGCCACCTGCATCGTCGCCTTCGCGCCGAAGCCCAGCTTGCGCGAGGCCTCCTGCTGGAGGGTCGTCGTGCGGAACGGGGCGTACGGGGAGCGGCGGTACGGCTTGGACTCGACCGAGCGGACGGCGAAGTCGGCGCCCTGGAGCGCGGCGGCGAGCGCCCGCGCGTTCGCCTCGTCGAGGTGCAGCACCTCGCCCTTGAGCTGCCCGTTCGACCCGAAGTCGCGGCCCTGCGCGACGCGCTTGCCGTCGACCGTGTTCAGGCGGGCGACCAGCGAGGACGGGTCGGACGCGTCACCGGCGCGGCCGGTGCCGAAGGTGCCGGTGAGGTCCCAGTACTCGGCGGAGCGGAAGGCGATGCGCTCGCGCTCGCGCTCGACGACGAGGCGCGTGGCCACGGACTGGACCCGGCCGGCCGACAGCCGCGGCATGACCTTCTTCCACAGGACCGGCGAGACCTCGTAGCCGTAGAGGCGGTCGAGGATGCGGCGGGTCTCCTGGGCGTCGACCATGCGCTGGTTGAGCTCGCGCGGGTTGGCGACGGCGTCGCGGATGGCGTCCTTGGTGATCTCGTGGAAGACCATCCGGTGGACGGGGACCTTGGGCTTGAGGACTTCCTGCAGGTGCCACGCGATGGCTTCGCCCTCGCGGTCCTCATCGGTGGCGAGGAAGAGTTCGTCGGACTCGGCCAGCAGGTCCTTGAGCTTCCTGACCTGGGCCTTCTTGTCCGCGTTGACGACGTAGATCGGCGCGAAGTCGTGCTCGACGTCCACGCCGAGGCGGCGCACCTCGCCCGTGTACTTGTCGGGTACCTCGGCGGCGCCGTTCGGGAGGTCGCGGATGTGCCCGACGCTCGCCTCGACGACGTACCCAGGGCCGAGGTAGCCCTTGATCGTCTTCGCCTTGGCAGGGGACTCGACGATGACGAGTCGGCGGCCGCCCTGTGCGGTCTCGCTAGTCGGGGACAACTTGGCTCTTCTCTCCGGTCGGCACTCGGTCGCAGTACGGCGACGCTGCGGAGTGTGACGGTACAACCCGCCCCCGTGTCAAACGGCACAAGCCCGCAACGGCCACTCGAACGGTAACCCGACAAGTGCCGTTTCTGCCGCCCGGATGCCGCGCCGGGCCCCTCCCGGTCACCGGGCCGGGTGGCCCGGGGGCCGTCTGGCCCCGCCCCCGCACCCGCTGCGACGTCGTGTTTCACACCCCGCTGGAGATCATCGCCCGTCCGCGCCTCAGAACCGCTGGAGGCACCACACTCCCAGGGCCAGCGAGCCCGCGCCGGCGAGCAGGGCGAGCGGTACGGCCACCGCGGGGCGCACGCCCTCGGCGACCGGCGCGCGACGCCCGGCCCGCGCCCCCGTCCAGACCAGCAGAGCGGCCCCGAACAGCAGGAACACGCCCGCCGCGAAGACCGCCGGACCGCGTTCCATGCCGTTCCCCCTCCGTTCGGGCCGCCCGGGGGATCCCCCCGAATCCCCCGCTGCCGGGGAGCCTGCCACCCGTGGGGATACGGCGGGCGAACCCCGGGTTACATCACGGGTTCGCCCGCGGCCCGGGCCGGGAACGGCTACCGGACCGGCCCCTGGACGGGCTCCAGGAAGCCCTGCTCGACCAGCATCCGGATCGCCTCCGGGGTCCGGTCCCGCAGCAGGACCGGGTCCTCCTCGACCAGCTGGGCGATCGCGTCGAGGATCCGGCCCGCGCTGAGTGAGCCGTCGCACACCCCGGCGAAGCCCGCCCCGACCGTGTCCACCTTGGTGGCCCGGCGCATCCCGCGGTTCTGCCGGAGCACCACGTGCTCGGGGTCCTCCGCGCCGGGGGCGCCGACCTGCTCCTGGACGACCTCCTCGGTCAGCTGGAAGTACCCGGCCAGCAGCGCGGCGTCGTCGTGTTCGCGCAGGTAGTCCTGGCGGGCGAAGTGCGCCAGGACGGTCTCGCCGAGCGGCTGCTCCACCGTGTGCGGCCACTCCTCGACCACGATCGAGGGCTCGGCCGCGTCGGTGCGGCGCAGGGTGATCCAGCCGAAGCCGACGGCCTTGGTCTTGCGGGACTCGAACTCGTCGAGCCAGTCCTCGTAGCGCGCCGCGTACTCGGCCGGGTCGCTGCGGTGGTCGCCGGCGTCGCGCAGCCACAGCTCGGCGTACTGCGTCACGTCCTGCACGTCACGCTGCACGATCCACGCGTCGCAACCGCGCGGCACCCAGGACCGCACCCGGTCGTGCCAGTCCTCGCCCTCGACGTGCTGCCAGTTGCCGAGGAACTGGGCGAACCCGCCGGGGTTGAGGTGGTCCCCGGCCTGCTGGACCAGCGTCCGGCACAGGTCGTCGCCGCCCATCCCGCCGTCGCGGTAGGTGAGCCGGGCGCCGGGGGAGATGACGAAGGGCGGGTTCGAGACGATCAGGTCGTACGTGGCGTCGCCGACGGGCTCGAACAGGGAGCCCGTGAGCAGCTCGGCCTCCGGCGCCCCGGAGAGCGCCAGCGTCAGCCGGGTGAACTCCAGGGCCCGCGGGTTGACGTCGGTGGCGGTGACCCGGGTGGCGTGCTGGGCGGCGTGCAGGGCCTGGATGCCGGATCCGGTGCCCAGGTCGAGGGCCGAGCCGACGGGGACGCGGACGGTGATCCCGGCCAGGGTGGTGGAGGCCCCGCCGACACCGAGGACGACGCCCTCCTCGCGGCTGCCGATGCCGCCGGCCCCGCCGACGGCGCAGCCGAGGTCGGAGACGATGAACCAGTCCTCGCCGTCCGGACCGCCGTACGGGCGCACGTCGACGGTGGCGTGCACCTCGTCCCCCTCCCGCCGCAGCCACCCGTCGGCGAGCGCCGCCTCGACGGGCAGCGCCCGCGCGGCGTGCACGTGGGGCACGGGGCACTGCAGGAGGAACAGCCGCACCAGGGTGGCGAGGGGGCCGTCACCGTGGCTGCGCGTGGCGCGCAGGGCGGGGACCGTCTCGCTGCGGGCGAGCGCGGCGTAGGCGGGGGCGCCGAGCAGGTCGAGCAGCCCGTCGGCGGTGAAACCGGCGGCGAGGAGGGCTTCGCGGAGCTCGGCGGCGCGGTCGGGCTGGGGGAGGCTGGTGGTACTCACCCGTCCATTGTGGCCGCTGGGGCCGGTGATCCGTGCGATCCCCGGGGCGCGGCCGCCCGCGCCCCGTGCGGCGGCAGCGGCTACTTGGGTGCCGAGACCTGGCAGCCCTTCTGGGTGTAGATCACCTTGAGGCCGGTCGAGTTGAGCTTCTCCTTGCTCGCCGTCTCGTTGGCCGCGACCTCCGTGAGACCGCCGGCGACCTGCTGGAGGCCGTCCGCGAACTTGCTCTGGTCCTTGGGGTCCAGGGCGTCGATCTTCGTCTTGAGGTCGGTGTAGCTCTTGGAGATCTCGCCGTAGCTCTTGACCACCGAGTCCTGTGCGGCCTTCCCGTCCTTGACCGGTGCCTCACCGGCCGCCGTCAGGGAGGAGGCCATGCTCTTGTAGGAGTCCGAAAGGGTCTGGAACGCGGCCGAGTCGGTCTTCTGGACCTCCTCGGGCTTGCTGCTCTGGGAGGCGACCCGCTTCAGCTCGTCGTTGGTGCCCTTGATCTTCGTGAGCTCGGGCTCCCACTTGTCGCAGACCTTCTTGGCCCAGGCGTCGGCCTTCTTGTCGCCGCCGTCGTCACCGCCGCAGCCGGACAGCACGAGCATCAGTACGGCGCCGCAGGACAACGCGGCCGCAAACTTCTTGTTCACCGGATTGGTCCCTTCGAAGGCTCTCGGCCGGAAGATACACGCCCGCCTTCCGAGCACACAGAAAGGCGGACGGACGGCGCGTCAGTACGCGCCGCCCGTCCGCCGTTCGGGCGCACCCGCGGTGTCAGGAGACGGTCGCCGGGTCCACCGGCTGGGCCACGCGCTCCGCGCCCGCGCTCCCGGCTTCGTCGTCGCCGACGGCGATGCCGCGGCGCTTGGACACGTACACCGCGCCGATGATGACGAGAAGCGCGATCGCCGCGACCACGGCCCGGACGGTCGCGCTGGTGTCCGCGCCGTAGCTGAACTGCACGACGGCCGGGGCGATCAGCAGGGCCACCAGGTTCATGACCTTCAGCAGCGGGTTGATGGCCGGGCCCGCGGTGTCCTTGAACGGGTCGCCGACGGTGTCGCCGATGACGACGGCGGCGTGGGCCTCGCTGCCCTTGCCTCCGTGGTGGCCGTCCTCGACGAGCTTCTTCGCGTTGTCCCACGCGCCGCCGGAGTTGGCGAGGAACACCGCCATCAGGGTGCCGCAGCCGATGGCTCCGGCGAGGAAGGAGCCGAGGGCGCCGACGCCGAGGGTGAAGCCGACGGCGATCGGGGTGAGCACGGCGATCAGGCCCGGGGTGGCCAGCTCGCGCAGGGCGTCCTTGGTGCAGATGTCCACGACGCGCCCGTACTCGGGCTTCTCGGAGTAGTCCATGATCCCGGGGTGCTCGCGGAACTGGCGGCGCACCTCGTAGACGACGGCACCCGCCGAGCGGGACACCGCGTTGATGGCCAGGCCCGAGAACAGGAACACGACGGCCGCGCCGAGGATCAGGCCGACCAGGTTGTTGGGCTGGGCGATGTCGAGGCTGAGGTTCATCTCGCCGGCCTTGGCCCCGACCGTCTTGACCGCGTTGCTGATGGCGTCGTTGTACGAGCCGAAGAGGGCGGCCGCGGCCAGGACCGCGGTGGCGATGGCGATGCCCTTGGTGATGGCCTTGGTGGTGTTGCCGACGGCGTCGAGGTCGGTGAGGACCTGGGCACCGGCGCCCTCGACGTCGCCGGACATCTCGGCGATGCCCTGGGCGTTGTCCGAGACCGGGCCGAAGGTGTCCATGGCGACGATGACGCCGACGGTGGTGAGCAGGCCGGTGCCGGCCAGGGCCACCGCGAAGAGCGCGAGCATGATCGACGTGCCGCCGAGCAGGAACGCGCCGTAGACGCCGAGGCCGATGAGCAGCGCCGTGTAGACGGCGGACTCCAGGCCGACGGAGATGCCGGCGAGAACCACGGTGGCCGGGCCGGTCAGCGAGGTCTTGCCGATGTCCCGGACGGGGCGGCGGTTGGTCTCGGTGAAGTAGCCGGTCAGCTGCTGGATCAGGGCCGCGAGCACGATGCCGATGGCGACGGCGACCACGGCCAGGATCCGCGGGTCCCCGGAGTGGTTCAGGATCGCGGCGTCCTCGACCCCGGTGAGCTCCTTGTAGGTCGCCGGGAGGTAGGCGTAGACGGCGGCCCCGACGAGCACCAGGGAGATCACGGCGGAGATGAAGAAGCCGCGGTTGATGGCGGTCATCCCGCTGCGGTCGGCGCGGCGCGGGGCCACGGCGAAGATGCCGATCATCGCGGTGACGACGCCGATGGCGGGAACGATCAGCGGGAAGGCGAGGCCGAGGTCGCCGAAGGCGGCCTTGCCGAGGATGAGGGCGGCCACGAGGGTGACCGCGTAGGACTCGAAGAGGTCGGCCGCCATCCCCGCGCAGTCGCCGACGTTGTCGCCCACGTTGTCGGCGATGGTCGCGGCATTGCGCGGATCGTCCTCCGGAATGCCCTGCTCGACCTTGCCGACCAGGTCGGCGCCCACGTCGGCGGCCTTGGTGAAGATGCCGCCGCCCACGCGCATGAACATCGCGATGAGCGCGGCGCCGAGACCGAAGCCCTCCAGCACCTTGGGGGCGTCGGCGGCGTAGACGAGCACGACGCAGGAGGCGCCGAGCAGGCCGAGGCCGACGGTGAACATGCCGACCACGCCGCCCGTGCGGAAGGCGATCTTCATGGCCTTGTGGGAGACCTCGGTCAGGTCCTTGGCCGGCTCGCCCTCGGCGGGGGTGGCCTCGCGGGCGGCCGCGGCGACGCGGACGTTGGCGCGGACCGCGAGGCGCATGCCGATGTAGCCGGTGGTGGCCGAGAAGAGGGCGCCGACGAGGAAGAAGGCGGAGCGCCCGGAGCGCTGCGTCCAGTCGTCGGCGGGGAGCAGGAAGAGCAGGAAGAAGACCACGACGGCGAAGGTGCCGAGGGTGCGCAACTGGCGGCCCAGATAGGCGTTCGCGCCCTCCTGCACCGCCGCGGCGATCCGCTTCATGCTGCTGGTGCCCTCATCGGCCGCCAGGACCTGGCGGACCAGGATCTGGGCGACGACCAGGGCGGCCAGTGCGATGCCCGCGATGACGAACACGATGAGCCGGTTGTCATCCGTGAGTACTGCGGCCGCCAGATCATCTGCCTGATCCACGGCATTGGGGGTGAAGAGCCCCGTCATTCGTCCTCCTTGACGTGATGAGCTCAAGATGTGGACGGATTGTAGGGAGCGCACCCCGATCAAAACAGTGGGCGTGAAACGGAATTGGCGTGCTCTTGCTCCTCAGCAATAGATCGCGTCACTCCTTTACCCCCGAAAGAGGTAATGGGGCAAAGGCATTGACGGCCGATCAACGATCTAGAGGATTTCCCGGGAAATGAAAAAGGCCCTGCTCAGCAGGGCCTTGATAAAGATCGGAAGATAGGACGGGCGCCGGCTTACGGAAGATCGGAGACCCCGGCGACGGGCCAGCGCATCCGGATCGTTCCGCCCGATTCCCCACTGGTCACGGAGACGTCGTCGACGAGCCCGCTGATCACGGCGAGGCCCATCTCGTCCTCGCCGTCGGCGTCGGGGTCCAGGGCCGCGTCCATCCCGGGCACCGGCTCGGAGGAACCGCCGGCCGGGCCGGGCACCTCGTCGCCGACCTCGATGGAGAACACCTTCTCCTCCTCGGTCAGCACCACCCGGACGGGCGCGTCCAGCCCGTTGCTGCGGTGCAGTCCGACGGCACGCGAACACGCCTCGCCCACGGCGAGGCGGACCTCGTCGAGGACGGCTTCCTCCACCCCCGCCCGGCGCGCCACGGCGGCCGCGACCAGGCGGGCCGTGCGGACGTGTTCGGGCTGGGCGCTGAAACGCAGTTCAACGGTGGCCATGTGCGTCCCCCTCGGACTACAGGCGTGCCTTGACAGGGGCCCGGACCACCCAGGGTCCGGGTACCCCCTCCTCGGCGGCTCCTCGTATCCGGAGCCGTATGTCAGTCGGTGGCCTGGACGGCGTCGTCCACCGAGGTGTGGATCGGGAACACCTTCGTCAGACCGGTGATCCGGAAGATCTTCAGGATGCGCTCCTGGTTGCAGACCAGACGCAGCGAGCCCTCGTGCGCACGGACGCGCTTGAGGCCTCCCACGAGCACACCGAGGCCGGTGGAGTCGAGGAAGTCCACTCGCTCCATGTCGACAACCAGGTGGTAGCTGCCGTCGTTCACCAACTCCACCAACTGCTCGCGCAGCTTGGGCGCGGTATACACATCAATCTCGCCACCGACCTCTACGACCGTGCGGTCGCCGACAGTGCGAGTCGACAGGGACAGGTCCACGGATCCTCCAGCACCTTGCTATCGAGCGGCGCCCCCCAGGGGCCTCCCACCCGAAGGTAGGGGAGGGATCGGCTGCCGCGATGGCATTCAATCACTTACCGGCAGGCGCGCACGACGCCTTGAGACCATTGTCCCGCACGCCGGTGACACACTCGGTTCCAATGGCCAACACTCACCGCCCCGGTCCGGCCACGGCACCGGCGGACCCACGACCCACCCCCGGCACCGTTCTGGACCGCCTGTCACGGGGGCCTTCCCGAGCTGCGCGCATCACCCATACGGAGCACTTGCCCCCTCGGGAGGGCCGTCATGCGGTCTGGCCGCACCGGGTCCGAACGGATGTAGTAGCCGCGATCCAGGCGGCGGGCATCGAACACCCGTGGGAACACCAGGCCGCGGCCGCCGAGCTCGCGCTGGACGGCGAGTCGGTGGTCATCGCCACCGGAACCGCCTCGGGCAAGTCCCTGGCCTATCTGGCCCCCGTGCTGTCGGCCCTCGCCGACGGGGCCGAAGCCCCGAACGGACGCGGTGCGACCGCCCTCTACCTGGCCCCGACCAAGGCTCTGGCCGCCGACCAGCGGCGCGCCGTCCGGGAACTCGCCGCACCCCTCGGGAACGCCGTGCGACCGGCCGTGTACGACGGGGACACGCCCGTCGAGGAACGCGAGTGGGTCCGCCAGTACGCCAACTACGTCCTGACCAACCCCGACATGCTGCACCGGGGCGTCCTGCCCTCCCATCCCCGCTGGTCCTCCTTCCTCAAGGCACTGCGCTACGTCGTCGTCGACGAGTGCCACAGCTACCGGGGGGTCTTCGGCTCGCACGTCGCCCAGGTGCTGCGGCGGCTGCGCCGGCTGTGCGCCCGCTACGGCTCGGAGCCGGTGTTCCTGCTGGCCTCCGCCACGGCGAGCGACCCGGCGGCCGCCGCCTCCCGGCTGACCGGGGTCCCCGTCACCGGGATCACCGACGACGCCTCGCCGCGCGGCGAGGTGGTCTTCGCCCTGTGGGAGCCGCCCCTGACCGAGCTCAAGGGCGAGAAGGGCGCCCCGGTGCGCCGCACCGCGACGGCGGAGACCGCCGACCTGCTGACCGACCTGGTCGTCCAGGGGGTCCGGACGGTGGCCTTCGTCCGCTCCCGGCGCGGCGCCGAGCTGATCTCCGTGATCACCCGGGAGCGGCTGGCCGAGGTCGACCGGTCCCTGCCCCGGCGGGTCGCCGCCTACCGGGGCGGCTACCTGCCCGAGGAGCGCCGCGCCCTGGAACGGGCCCTGCACTCCGGGGAACTCCTGGGGCTGGCCGCCACCACGGCCCTGGAGCTCGGCGTGGACGTGTCCGGCCTGGACGCCGTGCTGATCACGGGCTATCCGGGCACCCGGGCCTCCCTGTGGCAGCAGGCCGGGCGCGCCGGGCGCTCGGGGCAGGGCGCCCTGGCGGTGCTGATCGCCCGTGACGACCCGCTGGACACGTATCTGGTCCACCACCCCGAGGCCCTCTTCCGGCAGCCGGTCGAGGCCACCGTGCTGGACCCCGACAACCCCTACGTCCTGGCCCCGCACCTGTGCGCGGCCGCCGCCGAGCTGCCCCTGACCGAGGCCGACCTGGACCTCTTCGGCCCGGCCACGTCCGGGCTGCTGCCCCAGCTGGAGGCGGCGAAGCTGCTGCGGCGGCGGACCGCGGCCTGGCACTGGACCCGCCGGGAGCGGGCCTCGGACCTGGCCGACATCCGCGGCGGCGGGGGCCGCCCGGTGCAGATCGTCGAGGCCGGGACCGGCCGGCTGCTGGGCACGGTGGACGAGTCCGCCTCCCACACCGCGGTCCACGAGGGCGCCGTCCACCTCCACCAGGGCCGCACCTACCTGGTGCGGCGGCTGGACCTGGAGGAGTCCGTGGCCCTGGTCGAGGAGGCGGACCCGCCCTTCTCCACCACGGCCCGCGACACCACCTCGATCACCGTCCTGGAGACCGAGACCGAGGTCCCCTGGGGCGCGGCCCGGCTCTGCTACGGCTCCGTCGAGGTCACCAACCAGGTCGTGTCCTACCTGCGCCGCAAGCTGATCACCGGCGAGGTGCTCGGCGAGGCCAAGCTGGACCTGCCGCCGCGCACCCTGCGCACCCGGGCCGTGTGGTGGACGGTCACCGAGGACCAGCTCGACGAGGCCCGGATCAACCCGGAGATCCTCGGCGGCGCCCTGCACGCCGCCGAGCACGCCTCCATCGGCCTGCTCCCGCTGTTCGCCACCTGCGACCGCTGGGACATCGGCGGGGTCTCCGTGCCGCTGCATCCGGACACCCTGCTGCCCACGGTGTTCGTGTACGACGGCCACCCGGGCGGGGCCGGTTTCGCGGAGCGGGCCTTCCACACGGCCCGGGAGTGGCTGACGGCCACCCGGGACGCCATCGCCGCCTGCGAGTGCGAGGCGGGCTGCCCCTCCTGCATCCAGTCCCCCAAGTGCGGCAACGGCAACGACCCCCTCCACAAACGCGGCGCGATCCGGCTCCTCACCCGCCTCCTGGCCCCGCCCCCCTGACCCCCGGGCCAGGGGCGGGCCGGCGCGGGCGGCGGCCGCCGGGGCGAAGGGGCCGGCCCGGACCACGGCGGTGACCTCGGCCACCTCGCCCCCGACCCGGCACCGGGCCAACTCCGCCCCCTGGGCC
>NZ_JBHVUQ010000052.1:0-45289 GCF_042884105.1 Streptomyces sp. NPDC058157 | reverse complement strand
CCCCCGGATCATCAACTTCAACAGGAGGGGGAAGTCATGCCGGGTCCGAAGGCCGGAGGCCCCATTGCGGAGCCACGAAGACGGTAACGGGGGGGGGCAGGGTGTCGGTCATGGTCTGGCCGGGGGGCGTTTATCACGGGCAGGGGTGTGGGCTAGGTTCCTGATCGTGACTCACGATCGCGGACGACTGCTGGCCGGCCGGTACCGGCTGGCCGAACTGCTGGGCCAGGGCGGCATGGGAACCGTCTGGCGAGCCCACGACGAACACCTCGGCCGCGAGGTCGCCCTCAAGGAGCTCCGATTCCCCGACGGCCTCGACACCTCCCGGCGCCAGGCATGGATCGGCCGCCTCGACCGTGAGGCGCGGGCGGCCGCCAGGCTGAAACACCCAGGGGTGATCACCGTCCACGACCGGATAGCCGACGAGGACGGCCGCCCGTGGATCGTGATGGAACTCGTCCGCGGCCGCTCCCTCGGCGACCTGATCGAGGAGGACGGTCCGCTTCCCCCAGCCCGGGTGGCCAGGATCGGCCGGGAGATCCTGGACGCGCTGCGCGCCGTGCACGCCACCGGGGTGACCCACCGGGACATCAAACCCGCCAACGTGCTGCTCGAAGGCGACCGCGTGGTGCTGACCGACTTCGGAATCGCCGCCGTGGAGGGGGAGCCCGGTCTGACCCGGTCGGGAGCCCTCATGGGCACCCCGTCCTACATGTCACCCGAGCAGGTACGCGGCCTGCCGGCAACCGCCGAATCCGACCTGTGGTCCCTCGGCGCGACGCTGTTCACCGCGGTGGAGGGACACCCTCCGTTCGGCGGCTCCGGTTCCTGGGCCGTCTTCGTCGCCATCGCCACCGAGGAACCCGCCACCGCCGTCCGCGCCGGCGACCTCGCCCCCGTACTGACGGGCCTCTTGCGCAAGGACCCGGCTCAACGCCTCACCGCCGAGGAGGCGTACGACCTGCTCGCCGGACCGGCGGGCGGACCGCGGCCCTCCCGGCGGGAGCCCGCCCCGACCTCCGCATCCACGATGCGGCTGGGCAGAGCCCCCGGGGCGGAACCACCGAGCCCGCCGGCCCGGGCCCGTCGGTCCCGGCCATGGGGATACCGGCTGGCCATGCTGGCGGGAGCCGTGGTGGCCGTGCTGGTCGCGGTGCCCTGGTGGTTACCGGATTCCCGGTCCGCCACCGACGGCGACGGCGGTACCCGCGCGGCCGGATCCGCGACGCCCACCCAGCACTCCCCGCCCCCCTCGCCCTCCCCTGCCACACCCTCCCCGAACAACTCCTCGGGGACCCCGACACCCAAGCCGACGCCCAAGCCGAAGACCTCGCACGCTCCGCTCGACCGACAAGCCGTCGAGCGCGTCTTCGCGCTCTACATGAACGGTCTGGCCAACCACGACATGACCTCCCTGCGCCGGGGCACCTGCCCCCGGCTGCGTTCCGGTCTGCTCGGGTTCCTCCTCAACGGCTACCTCGTGGACCGGTGGGAACTCCAGCCCTACGAGATCCCCGCCGGCATGGACCAGCTCAGCGTGGAAGCGAAGATCACCCGACGGGACCCGGAAACCGGGCAACTCGCCGGCGACGTCCTCAACCAGTGGATCATCGAGCGAGACGCGGACCAGCAGTACTACGTATGCGGCTGGCTCAACGAGGAGTGATCGGCCCGGGAGGTGCCCCCACTGCCTGGACTGCGCCCCCAACCTCCGGGCGGGGCTCCTGGTGGTCGACGTCACCGGGGTGGCGTTCGCCGACTCGTCCCTCCTCAACGTCCTGATCCGGCTGAACAACAGCTGCTCGCCGTTCCTGGCGGGGCCGTTGCCTGCCCAACTGGAGCGGCTGCTGGAGATGACGGGCGCTGGCCCTGTTCTCCATTCGCGACGGCCGGACCCCGACGCCCTGAACCGCCCCCGGCCGCCTACCACCTCTCAGGAGGCGTCGGCGGCGCGGTCGAAGACGACCAGCAGCCACTCGTCGTCTCGCGTTTCCACTGTCAGGCCGGCCGCGCGGAGGACTGCCGCCACGGCCAGCCCGAAGGCGTGCCCCAGCCCGGGCAGGTCGGCGGGGGCGGGGCGGCGTCCATGCTCGATGCCGGGCACGACCCCGGCGCGTTGACGGCGCCGCCCCGGTCGAAGGGTCACCCACCCGCCACACCCGTCACGCCCGAGAGCCCTCGCGTGTGACAGTCCAGGTGGGAAGACCGGGCGACGGGTTGCCCCACGCAAGCAGGACCCGGCCGGTGCCCGGTAGCCACACCGGCCGGGCCCTGTGCCGCAGCACAGCACCCCGCTCGGCCGTGCGACACGGTCGCTGCAACAAACCTGCGCGTTGCAGCCCTGACCTGTGCAAACGAGACCTGACAGCCGTCAGAAGGCTCGTGTTGCAGCCCGCGTTGCACCACCATCGGGTGCCCGGAGGCAAGACGTAGGCCCCGGGGTCATGACGCCCCGGGGCCTCCACTTCGCTGACCTCCCCGCTCAACGACGAGCCGGGCAGCTTGTCACGCCCAGTCCACGCCCAGCTTCGCGACGGCGGTGAGCGGGCCCGTCCGCTGTCGCTTCGGACACGACCGGGCCGGCCTGCGCCTGGAGGACTCGCGCCGTATCCTGCCCCGACCGGACAAGCAGCACGAACCTCACCACCAGCGGGAGGCTGTCGCTCCGCCTACGGCGTGCAGACCAGAACCCGCGCCGGCCCGACCGCCACCGCCCCAGGTTACGAACCGCCAGCCCGACGCGTTCCGCTCGGGCCGACCCCTCCGGAGGAACGCCGTGTGCCGTCTTTTCGGCCTGAGCAGTGCCCCGCGACGCACGCACGCCACCTTCTGGCTGCTGGACGCCCCCGACAGTCTCAGCCGACAGAGCCACCACGACCCCGACGGCACCGGCCTCGGCTACTTCAGCACCGGCGGCACCCCCCTGGTCGACAAGGCGCCCATCGCCGCCTACCGCGACCGCGCCTTCGCCGAGAAGGCCCGGCAGGCGGAGTCGGCCACCTTCATCGCCCACGTCCGCTACGCCTCCACCGGCAGCCTCGACCTGCGCAACACCCATCCCTTCGTGCAGGACGGGCGGCTGTTCGCGCACAACGGGGTCATCGAGGGCCTCGACAGACTGGACGACCATCTCGATGAAGACCGGTCCCTGGTGAAGGGCGACACCGATTCCGAGCGGTTCTTCGCCCTGATCACCCGGGAGACCCGGCGCCACGACGGCGACGTCACCGAGGGCATCCGGCAGGCCGCCGCGTGGATCGCCGCGAACGTGCCCGTCTACGCCATCAACCTGATCCTGATCACCCCCACGGAACTGTGGGCGCTGCGCTACCCGGACACCCACGGTCTGTACGTGCTCGAGCGCCGAGCGGGCGGCCAGCACGGCAGTCGGCACCTTGACCACACCGGTACCGACGGCCGTATGCGCGTCCACTCCTCGCATCTGGCCGAATGCCCCGCGGTCGTCGTCGCCAGCGAGCCCATGGACGACAATCCCCACTGGAGGCAGATGGAACCCGGCGAACTCCTCCACGTCGGCCCCGACCTCCGCCTCACCCGCCAGATCATCCTTCACGATCCTCCGGCGCACCGGCTCACCCTCGACGACCTCCACCCCGAGGCAGCCGCCTCCCAGCAGGCCGCCTGAGAGCGGTGGATTTCGGACGGCGAGCGGCAGGAGGCTGCCGCCGAGGTTCACCGTCACCCGGTGTGGGTGGCTTCGGCGGCCGCGGGACCGGGTTCAGGGCTTGAGGCCGTTGAGGAGGTAGTCGACCCGTGCGGCGGCGCTCTCGGGATCGAGTGGGTCGGTCTCCAGGAGGAGCCGGTAGTAGACGGGGCCGAAGAGGAGTTCGACGACGGACCGTGTGGGGACGTCGGCGCGTATCTGGCCTGCCGCGATGGCTGCGTCGAGGCGTTCTTCCCAGCGCACCATGCGGGGTTCGAAGAAGGTCTGGCGTATGTCTTCGGCCAGGCGCGGGTCGCGCTGGGCATCGGCGATCAGGCCCCTCCAGATCGTTCCGAGGGCCGTGGACAGGAGGTTCATGACTCCTTGCAGCGCGGCGGTGAGGTCGGCGGTGATGTCGCCCGTGTCGGGGACCTGCGAGGCGGGGCCGGTGCGGTCGTTGAGCGCTTCCAGCAGGACGGCTGCCTTGTTGGGCCACCACCGGTAGATGGTCTGCTTCCCGACGCGTGCGGCTGCTGCGATGGCCTCGACGGTGACGTTGGCGTAGCCGTCGCGGGTGGCGAGCTCAAGGGCGGCGTCGAGGGTGGAACGGTAGACGCGCGGGCTTCGCAGGTCGGGGTTGGGTGCGTGGGGCATGACCGGATGATGACAGACGTCGGGTCCTCTGTTGACGTGGCCACCTCAGCTCGTGCAGTCTTCAACAAGGGGCGAGACGTGACGTCACGTTCCGCCGCTTTGATCTGAAGGCAGGACACCGGGGCCCTGCTCGCCGCGCCGGCCGGGCCCCGGCCGACTGGGAAGCGCTGCTTCACCCGCACTCGGCTCCACACACCACGCACGGGGGAATCATGCTCAAGCACGCGACACGCATACTGGCCGCACTCTCGATCACGGTTGCCGCTCTCGGTACCGGGGCGGCCCAGGCCGAGGCACGGCCCACGCCCAACGGTGGCATCTGCTACCAGGCGCACGTCCAGGACATCGGCTGGATGGACTGGAAGTGCGACGGTGAGTGGGCGGGCACCCAAGGGCAGGCACGCAACCTCGAAGCGGTCCGCATCCACGTCAACGCACCGTCGGACGTCTTCAAGGTCTGCGCCAAGGCACACCGGTCCAACTACGGTTGGGACGACCACTACGAGTGCGCCAGCAACAACCACGAAATCCAGATCGGCACCACCGGAACCGTCGGGTTCTACAACCCGATGGAGGCCATGCGCGTCTACTTCGACACGACCCCGGACAGCCCGCAGGGCAACGCGTACATCAGGAATGACGGCTGGCTGTCCGGACCGCGCTACTTCGTGAACAACTGGCTGGTCATGGAGATCGGCAGCACAGGCCGTGGCCTGCCGATGGAGATGTTCTGGATCAAGTAGCGCCCATGACCCCGGCCGCCCTCCGCAGACGGCCGGGCGGGCGGGGTGGGCGTCGAGCACGGGACGACGTGCGCGGCGCCCGGCGACAAGCGCCTCTGCCGCCGGTTCGACTGCGGCGGCGTGGACCCGGTGACCTGGTGCCAAGAGCACAGGGCGGAGGCGGGCCTGGTGATGGAGTGGCACCCCGGCGGCGGCCTGCGCTGCACAGCCTTATCGGATGGGCGTCAGCGAGGACGGGAGAGCTATCCCTGCTCATGCTGCCCAGCGATGGTGAGCACGGCTGTCACGAGGTGACCAAGCCGCTGCCGTCAGGCGCCCATTGCGAGGATGGCTGGCTGACATGGGCGGGCCTATTCACAGCGGTGTTCGTGCAGGTGGTGCACTGGGACGACACTGAGAGATCTCAGTCGTCGTCCGTGAAGCGCCGGGAGGATGTAGTTCGGGGCACGGGCGGGCGACGGAAGCTGCCCTGGGGGCAGGTCGCTTCGCTCCGGGGCCCCTATTGAGCGCGCTGCGCGCCGGAGCCCGCTGCTGGGGGCAAAGGAACAGACCCCGTCCGGCCGGGCCGGCCCGCAGGCTTTCCTCTCTTTACTCTCGAGACATGAACATGTTTGACGGCGGTGACGGCCGGTACCTGGAGATGACCAACGGCGGCACGGCGGTGTTCGTGGACGTGTTGATGCTCGCCGCGTCCGCGCTGGCCCACAGGCCGTGGGACTTCCGCTTCGCCGGCCTGCTGACGCTCCAGGACCAGAACGTGATGGGGCGTGGGATGGTCGGTTTCGGCTTGGCGGAGCTCGACTGGGGCGAGACGCCGCAGGAGCGAGCCGAGGCCAAGGACTTCTTGCTGCGCGTGCTCGATCTTGCACTGTCCCGTCACCGGTGGGAGGAACTGACGTACGAGCCGCCACGGGCCGAGGGGTATCTGCGCACGTACCGGGCAATGGTGGAGGAGTTCGACCCTGCGACCGCCAGGGCCGGCACGGGTGTCCTGCCGGGGCCGCAGGAGGCCGCAGTGGCCTCCTGCGTACGCCACCGGGTGCTGGACGCACTGCCGTTCTGGCAGGGGTGCGTGTTCTGCACGGCGGGGGTTTGAGGTCACGTCCCCATCAGCACCTGATGGGCGTCGTGGGATGTGCACTGGGTGTGCGTCACGGGTTTTCACTGGTGGTGCGTGTAGCGGGCTTGGGTACCGCGTTGCCGGGGTGTCGTTCGGTCGGTGAAGGCTCGCTCGCCCCTTCGTGCTGCACCAGGCTCTGCCCCCGCTTCCTGGCCGCGCCCCTGGAGCTTGCGGTTACGCTCGCCGTCGCCGAGGACGGCGGCCGCGACGCCCCTGGGCCGGCTCGCTCGTTCGCGGCCCAGGCCCTGCGGGCCCGGATCGTATGGTTGCCGCTCCCGCTGGGACGTACCCAACGCCGCTAGCATGTCGCCGTGCTGAATGATGATCTGACGATCCGCCGTGCCTCCACGTCGGATGGCCCGGCGTTGATGGCGCTCGAGAGGGCCGGCTGGTCCTGGCTGAGCGATGTCATGCCGCAGCGGGCCGAGGACGCGTTGATGTTCGATGAGCGGTACGGGGTCGAGCCCTTCCTGGTGGCCGAGCTCGCCGGCCGCGTGGTCGGCTACATCCGCCAGATCCCGCCGACCCCGCTCGCCAGTAACCAGCATGTCCGGCAGATCCAAGGTCTGCGCGTCTCCCATGACGTCCGCGGGCGCGGGGTGGGACAGGCCCTGGTCGAGGCCGCCTGCAGGGCCGCCCGTGCCCAGGGCGCCCGCCGGATCACGCTCCGCGTGCTCGGGCACAACCTCCCGGCACGGCGGTTGTATGAGCGGTGCGGTTTCCAGGTCGAGGGCGTGCTACCGGAGGAGTTCCTGTTGGACGGCGCATACGTGGACGATGTTCTGATGGGCCTTCGGCTGGACGACTGACCTCTCCAGCACCGGCACCAGCCCCTTGGAAAGGGCAGTGATGCGCGTCGTGTGACGTGCACTGGGTGTGCGTCACGGGTTTTCACTGGTGGCGGGTGTGGCGGGGTTGGGCACCGCGTTGCCGGGGTGTCGTCCGGTTGGTGAAGGCCGCTGTCGTTTTCCGGTGAAGGTCCGTTGTCGTGCGTGTAGGGCGTGTGGGTCCCGTTGCGGCAGAGAAGATCAGTCCCACCAGAAGTCCCAGTTGTGTGCGCCGGTGAGTCGTTCTGCGTACACGGCCAGTGTGTGCGGGCGGCTGCCTTGCCGGATGTTGTCCGGGCAGAAGGCGAAGTGCTCAGCGGCGACCAGCAGAGCGTCTTCCCGGTTCATCGGTGGAGCGGCCACGCTGATGTGCAGGGTGGAGAATCCGACGGCGACGACACGAGCACCGAAGCGGTGCTCCCAATCCGCGATGACCGCGGAGAACTTTGCCGTGTCGTCGTCGTAGTTGCAGGGGCCGGCCCAGCCTGCGGCGGTGAGGGCCTCGGCGCCGGACGCGGCGATGACCAGTCCCAGTCGGGATTGGGGCCGGTCGGTGAGGAATGCCTGCGCGTACTCGCCGGCCAGTTGGTCGGCGTTCGTTGCCGATTCTCTGCTGGGCGCGAGGCCGGGCCAGCTCTGGCCGAAGGGGGCTGTAACGGGGAGGCGTTCCGCGGCGGGGAGCACGTCGTCTTCATCGACGGCGGTGTGGGCCGCCCACCACTGCGCGAGCAGGCCGGCCGGGTCATGGCTTGCCGGGGATGACATCTGCTCGGGGAAGATCTCGCCCGATCCCCATGGGCGGAAGTCGCCGCCGTCTGAATCAGGGGAGTCGAGGAGGAGTGGCCAGAGGCCGGAGGTTGCGTGCTCGGTCTGGATCTGTGCCCACAGTTCGACCGGGGCGGGCCGATCGCTGAGCCAAAAGGGCTGCACATCTCCGTCGCCCTCGTCGGATGTGATCATCCGGCCGGGCGGGAGCGGGGTCCTGAGGGTCGATCGAGGCTCGGGGTGCACGTGTGGATGCTAGCTGTGCAGGATTTTCGGCTCTCTGGTGAGGGCGGATGGCAATCCGTATCCCGTAGCTTCCCTCGTTCGTGTTGGACTGGTCGGCGTGTCCGGATGGACAGCTCCGGGTGTGGACAGCCGGATGGTGCGGGGTTCCGGCTGGCAGCCCTACGACACCACCTAACAAAGCACTACTAGTTGATTGCTGGTCCGGAATTGTTCAGCCAGGCCCAGTCCGACCAAGTGGCGAAGCCCGTCTGCCACTTGTGGTAGACACCGGCGCTGCTGGTCGCGAAGACTTCGATGCGCCCGTCGGCGTCGTTGCCCGCGGCGATCTCAGTGCCGCCGCCGCCGAAGGTCTCCCACTCCGAGTACGGCGCGTTCGGGCGGGTCTGCCAGGCGTGGCTCGCGGCGGTGGCGTTGATCGCGAACACCTCGACGCGGCCGTCGGCCGACCGCGAGTGGGTCAGTTCGGCGTTGGAGATCCCTCCCATGCCTGCCCATTCCGACCACGAGGTCGGGCTGGTCTGCCAACGGTGGAACACACCGGTGGAGTTGGAGGCGAACACCTCCAGCCTGCCGTCCTGGTTGTAGCCGGCCGTGAGGTCGTGTCCGCCGCCGCCGAAGTTCTCCCAGGCCGACCAGCCGCCGTTGGCCGTGGTCTGGTAGAGGTGTTGGAAGGTGGTGTCGGAGAGGGCGAAGACTTCGAGTCGGCCGTCGGGTGCGGTTTCGAGGGCGAGGCGTGAGGTGGCGGGGCCGCCTCCGGTGCCTTCCCAGTTGGCCCAGTTGCCGTTGGGTGTGGTCTGCCAGCGGTGGAAGACTCCGTTGGTGTTGGAGGCGAAGACTTCGATGCGGCCGTCGGCGTTGTTGCCGGTGGCGAGTCGGTGTCCGCCGCCGCCGAAGTTGGCCCATGTGGACCACGAGCCGTTCACGCCGGTCTGCCACATGTGGTCGAAGGTGGTGTCGGAGAGGGCGAAGACCTCGAGCCGTCCGTCGGCGTTGGCCGCGACGGAGAGTTGTGCGTTGCGGGGTCCGCCTTCGAACCGCCACGTCGACCAGGCGCCGTTGACCGCGGTCTGCCAGGAGTGGTAGACGCCGTCGGCTCCGGCGGCGAAGGCCTCGAGCCGACCGTCCGCGGACCGCCCGGACACCACACGGCCGGCGCCGTAGGGGTGTTTGGGGCCGGCGCTCGTACCGGACCACAGCGCGTTGGCCATGATCACCGCGTCGTCCGCCTCGATGGCGTAGAGGCCGCGCAGGTCCTCGCGCGGTCGCTGGACGTGCCAGCACACCTCGCCGATGGCCTCGTTGTTCCACGAGCCGCCTGGATACATCCGTTCCACCTCGTCGAAGAAGGCGTTGGTGGCGTGGGCCGGGTTCAGCCGCTCCTCACGTGTGCCCCACCATTCCTGCTGCTGGAACAGCCCGAGGCTGGTGTAGTCGACGGCCTGGGCGTAGTTGTTGACGCTGGACTCCACGATGATCGTGGCGATCGCGATGGCCGCGGCCCTCTGGTTGAGGCCCCGGTCCTTGACGGCCTGCGTGACCATCCGCGCGCAGGACACCTTGTAGGCGTCCATGTACCCGGCCATCTTCGCGTGCAACTGCGGGTTGAGCTGGTCGGCCATGATGGCGTCGGCGGCCGACGGACCGGCCGGATCACATGGCACGGTCGGAATGGCGAAGCCCTGCGGGCCGCTGAAATAACGGGAGACCCCGGAGTGATCCGTGCCCGGAACCGGAACCGGAACCGGAGGCGAAACGGGCGCGTGTGCGGCTACGGCGACCGAGGCGGTCATCCCGACGGCCAACGCCCAGGTGCCGGCCACGAAGGCCAGTCTGGTGAACACGCGGCGCAATTCAGTTATCGCCATGGTCTGCCCTTCAGCCGTGAGGTGAAATGTGCGGGGTTCACGCGATGCCCGGCCCTGCGGAAGTGCCCACCCAGCCCCATTCGGACCAGGCGGAGAAACCGGTCTGCCAGCGGTGGAAGACACCGGTGCTGCTCGTCGCGAAGACTTCGATGCGCCCGTCGGCGTTGTGGCCGGCGGTGATTTCCGTGCCGCCACCGCCGAAGGTTTCCCAACCCGAATAGGGGGCGTTCGGATCGGTCTGCCAGATGTGGGCGGCGGCACTGCCGTTGATCGCGAACACCTCGACCCGGCCGTCCACCGAACGGTTCGACGCCAGCTCGGAGTTCACCGGACCGCTCATCCCCTCCCAGCCCGACCAGGCGGAGGGGCTGGTCTGCCAGCGGTGGAACACGCCGTCGGTGTTGGAGGCGAAGACCTCCAGCCGTCCGTCGGTGTTGTGATTCACGGTGAGGTCGTGTCCGCCGCCGCCGAAGTTCTCCCAGGCCGACCAGCCGCCGTTGGCCGTGGTCTGGTAGAGGTGTTGGAAGGTGGTGTCGGAGAGGGCGAAGACTTCGAGTCGGCCGTCGGGTGCGGTTTCGAGGGCGAGGCGTGAGGTGGCGGGGCCGCCTCCGGTGCCTTCCCAGTTGGCCCAGTTGCCGTTGGGTGTGGTCTGCCAGCGGTGGAAGACTCCGTTGGTGTTGGAGGCGAAGACTTCGATGCGGCCTTCGGCGTTGTTGCCGGTGGCGAGTCGGTGTCCGCCGCCGCCGAAGTTGGCCCATGTGGACCACGAGCCGTTCACGCCGGTCTGCCACATGTGGTCGAAGGTGGTGTCGGAGAGGGCGAAGACCTCGAGCCGTCCGTCGGCGTTGGCCGCGACGGAGAGTTGTGCGTTGCGGGGTCCGCCTTCGAACCGCCACGTCGACCAGGCGCCGTTCACCGCGGTCTGCCAGGAGTGGTACACGCCGTCGGCTCCGGCGGCGAAGGCCTCGAGCCGACCGTCCGCGGACCGCCCCGAGGTGACCCGGCCCGGGGCGTACGGGTGCGGCCGCGTCGCGGATTCCTCGACGATGTTGTCGTACCGGAGTGCCTTGTAGTCGCTGTTGGGGTGACCGTCGATCGTGGCGTTGTTGATGTTCGTGCGGAAGTGCCCCGGAGGCTCTACGCCGCTGGAACCTCCGCCGAAGCTGTAGTAGGAGAACCCGCCGTGATCGTCCTCCCATTTGTGGAAGATCAGGGTGTGGTCGTAGAACGAATTGAGAATGTCCCCGGCGCGCAACTCGTCCCGCGCGATCTCGTGCGAATAGCCGGGCAGCCCTTGGGTATTCGGGCTCGTGTTCAGATGCCACGCCATGGAGACGTAACCGGAACAGTCGGTGCGGTAGCGGAAATCGCCGCCGGCGTCGGGCGCGGACCCTTGCTGGTTGTACGGGGGATGCTGGTCCATCCAGTACTGGGCCCGCCCGATCACCTCGCTACGGGTGATCGGGCCGCCGCGGTCGGACGAGACGGCCGCCATCGCGGCAGTGGGAGCGGTCGCGGCGATGGCGGCCGCGCCTGCTATCAGCAGCAGGAGCACTCTGCCGCACCATGATCTCGAAGTCGTCACCGGAACTCTCCCGTCGTCGGCAGCCGACAGTAGGGCGCACCGATGAAATGCCGATGGAATCGGCAACTGCCTTGGCTGGCAGGGCAGATGGGCCAACGGCCTACGCCGCCGGGGCGGCGCCGTGTCCAGGGATGTCGGAGGCTTCGCGTCTGTCACTCCGGATCGTTCCGGATGCCTGGCCCGGCGCTCTCCCCCTACTTTGTCGACGGCTTCCGTCATACCTGCGGAACCGACCGACCGAACCGATCAGCCCGGAGCCCGGGGGAGCAGCGATGCCGACGACCGCCACCACCTGCCGACCGATCGCCACTGCGCTCGGGCACCAGGAGCGCAAGGTGCTCCACGCGGTCGGCTGCGGCCTGCGGGACGACGAGATAGCCGCCGCTCTCGCCCTTTCCGAGGACGCCGTCGCGGGACACCTCGCGCGGGTCCTCGTGAAGCTCGGGCTGCGCGACCGGGCCGCGGCCATCGTCCACGCCTTCGACAGCGGCCTGGTCGTCCCCGGCAGTGGCCCGCGTACGCAGGCGGAGAACCCGGCGCCGCGGGTCCCCACCGGCCGGGATACCGGACCGACGATGCACATCTCTCTGCTCGGACCGCTGCAGGCATGGCATGGCGGGCGGCGGTTGCAGCTCGGGCACCTGCGCCAGCAAGCCGTACTGGCGGCGCTCGCGCTGTGTGCGGGCCGCACTGTCGGTCAGCAGGAACTGCTCGACGGAGTATGGGGGGCCAACTCGCCGGGTACGAACGTGGTGCCGGTGTACGTCTACCGGCTGCGCAAGACCCTGCGCACCGGGGATGGCCGCCCCGACGCGGTGATCGAGCACGACCGGTGCGGCTACCGGCTGGTCTCCGGTCTGGTCGACGTGGACGTGTCCCGCATGGAGAAGCTGGTCACCGACATCGCGGCGGCCGACCGGGCGGGAGAACCGGCGGAGGCGGTCCGCCTGTGTTCGCAGGCGCTGGACCTGTTCCGCGGGGAGCCCTTGGCCGGCCTGCCCGGGCCGCTCGCCGAGCTGGAGCGGTTGCGGCTCAACGAGCGCAGGATCACCATCGCGCAGCGGAAGCTGGAGTGGCAGCTGCGGCTGGGGCAGCACTCCGAAGCGGTCGCCGAACTGTTCGCCCTGTCCACGGCCCACCCCCTGCACGAGCCGGTGGCCGCGATGCTGATGCGGGCGCTGTACCGCAGCGGCCGACGGGCCGACGCGCTGACCGTGTTCGACCGGGCCCGCCGCCGGCTGGCCGACGAACTCGGCGTTCCCCCGGGCCGGCTGCTGCAGCGGACGCGCCAGTTGGTCCTGCGCGGGGACGAAGCGGGCCTCGGCATCATCACGCCGCTGGGATGACCGGGCCGCCGCCGGAGGGGGCGGCCCGGTCATCCCGTCAGGAGGCGAAGGACCGTTCCAGCCGGGGAACCAGGTCCTGGAGGTCCGCTTCCCAGCACCAGGCGTTGTGGCCGCCGTTGCAGTTGGTGCCCCAGCCGCCGCCGTCGCCGTAGTCGACGTAGTAGTAGGGCATGCGCAGGGCGTCCATGCTGTCCTTGACGTGCTTGGACGCGCTCTCCACCCAGAACTCCAGGTCGGTGGCGTCTCCGCGTCCGTTGCCGACGTAGATGGAGACCCCGACTCCCGCGAGCTTGTCCATGTGCGCCGCCGGGTCCACCTCGTTGAACCTCCAGTCGGCGTTGAACACCGGGTAGGGCGAGCCGAACGCGGCGTCACTGTCCACGCCGGGGGAGTAGCCGACGAGGGAGGCGACGACGGCCATCCGCAGGTCCATGGATCGGACCGACAGGTCGATGTCACCTGACAGGGACGCGGTCTGGCCGAACAGGTCGGGGCGGACCTGGGCGTAGTGCAGGGCCCCGAACCCGCCCATGGAGACACCGGCGACGGCCCTGGCCTTTTTGGCGGCGATGGTCCGCAGGTTCGCGTCGATGAACGGAATCACCTGCTTGAGGTGGAAGTTCTCCCAGTTCTGGGCACCGGCCGCGGTCCTCTGGTTGAGCCAGTTGGCGTACCAGCCCCGGGCACCCCCGTCCGGGATGACGGTGATCATCTCGTTCGAGGTGGCCAGCGCCGGGTAGTTCTGCTGGATCGGGTCGTCGGGCGAACCGTGCAGGAAGTACAGCACCGGGTAGCGCCTGGTCGGGTCGTCGTAGTAACCGCTCGGCAGGATGATCTTGATGTGGTGCTTGCCCGAGACCTCAGGTGTGGCCACGGTGATGTAGAAGTTGGTGGGACTGCCCACCGTCGTGTCGACCTGGGTCAGGCCGAACCCGTCCGTCATCCTCGGTGGCTCGGTGCCTTCGGCGGCCTGTGCCGTACCCGCCGGCAGCGTCATTCCCACCACGGCGGCCATCAGGGCCACCACGATTCGCCACCGACTCGATGTCCTCGTCACAGCGTGCTCCCTCGTGAGTTCTGTCGTCGTGCGGGTGCGAGACCGATCGGGAGACCGGTCTCAGTTCAGGACCTTGACCTCCAAGGCCGGCGAGGCCGCGATCTGCTCCTCGGTGAACCGCTCGGTCACCCACTGGCCGGCCGAGAACAACTTGGTCTGATCGGCGTAGTGCGGTGAATTCGGGTCGGCCGACTGGGAGTAGGCCAGTACGGAAGAGGCCTGCGGCGGTCCGTCGGCGGTGAACCGCACCTGCTGGACGAAGCTGGAGCCGAAGGTGATGTCCATCTTGCCGTCGACCGAGCCGGGGGTGACCACGTTCAGCACGCCCAGCTCGTGGACCGCCCCGTGGATCGGGATCTGCTCGCCGTTGCGCGTGATCTTCTGTACGTCCGACAACGCCGCGTCCAGTGGAATCCCCGCGTTACGGAAGGCGATGACCGTCCGGCCGAACGCGTCGCGAACGGCGGAGCTTCCGGAGTCGAGCGAGTTGGGGGTGTGCACCGGGTCGTTGGGGTCGAAGGGGATCCGCCACGGCAGCTTCTCCACCGACTGGCCGCCGAGCAGGGCGTACCAGTAGCTCTCGAACAGCCAGGACCCCCGGCTGTCCGCCGTGAAGTCGTGGCTCTTCCATCCGGCCAGGATCGGGCAGGCCTCGCTCACGTTGACCAGCTGGCCATCCACCAGGATGAGCCCGAAGGGCTGGGCCCGGCACATCGTCACCGTGGCGTCGAGGGCCAGATCGGCGGCCCGGCTGTTGTCGGCGAACAGCAGCTGCCGCATGTTCTCCGGCGTGAACCCCCGGCCGGGCAGGCCGTCGGTGCCGTTGATCCGCTTCTGCGCAGTCAGGATCAACTCCTGGGTGCGCAGCGATCGGGGCGCCGCCGTGTCGCCCATCACCCGGGGGAAGGACAGCGGTTGCTCGGGGTTGGCCAGCCAGGCGCTGTCGTTGGCGTTGCCGACGAAGTCCTTGCGGATCAGCCGTGGCTGCCTGTGCGGGTCCAGCAACCCTGGCGCGACCGCGTTCGGATCGGTGGGCCAGTCGCAAGCGCTGCGTTTGCCGTCGAAGATGGAGACGGGCGGCACGTTCGGCAGCCGCAGCACCTGGTTGAACAGCGCCTGGCCGGTCAGGGTGAGGCACGACTGGGCGTGCTCGTCGGTGATGTTCGGGGTGGCCTGGATGTCCGCGTACAGGGCGTTGCCCTTGCGGTCGGAGGCGACGGTGTTGAAGAAGGGGACGCCCTGCGTGGTCTCCAAGGTGTTCACCACCTCGTGGACGTCCTTGGCCTGGTCGAGGCGGAACCAGGTGTTCAGTGCCCGCAAGTTGTCCATGTTCGCGTCGCGCACCGCGTGCGCGCTGACCACCCAGGGCAGCGGGACGGTCAGCACCTGTGTGGTGATCGGGCCGTAACGCGTCGCCCACAAGGTCCTGTTGACCCTGCCGATGGAACCGTCCGCGTTCAGCACGTCGACACCGACCTGCTGTGAGGTCATCGCCTCCCAGGCGCCGTCGACCAGGTAGTTGGTCGGATGCAGTGGATCGACCTGTACGTCGAACAGCCCGAAGGGGGCCACGGTGGCGACGGTGTGGCTCCAGGCGACATCGTCGTTGTGCCCGATGTTCACCGCAGGGAAGCCGAGGAGGCTGGCGCCGGAGACGTTGATCCTGCCCGGGATCGTCAGCTGGCTCTGCCACATCCGGTTCTTGCCCTGCCAGGGGAAGTGCGGATTCGCGAGCAGCATGCTCGTGCCCCCGGACACGCCCTGCGAGCCGACCGCCAGCGCGTTGCTGCCCATGCTCTGCTGACGGCTGACCGCCATCGCGTCACGGATCTTCGACGCGGTCTCCGCGGCCGAGGAGGGCGGCGGGGCGGCGGCCGAAGCGGCGGCCGAAGCCCCCGGGGGAGCCGCGTTCACCTGGCCGTCGAGCAGCACGTCGGCGGTGCCCATGATGATCTCGGCGTGCGCGTGCCGGTAGACGTCCAGCTCCGTGATCGGCCGCACCCACGCCTTGCCTCGGCAGGCCGGGTCGCTGATGTGGTCCACGCCCGTCTCGGCCAAGTACCTGTTGTAGCCCTGGACGTAGCCGCGAATGGCCTCCTTGACCTCCGGCTCCGGTCCGTTGGGCGCGGGCAGGTCGATCAGCCGCTCCACCACCCGGTTGTCGTTCATCCGTTGGAAGTAGATGTCGCTGTTGAGGTTAGTCGTGGTGTTCTGGTGCTCGCCGGGGCTCGCCTTGCCGTCCGGCCCCAGATAGCGGGACCGCTGGGCGTTGACCATCAGATAGGTGTCGGCCAAGGTGCAGATGTTGTCCTTGGCCGCGGCGTATCCGTACCCCGTGCCCAGACCCGCCCAGTCGGAAGCGATGATGTGCGGGATCCCGTACTCGGTGTAACGGATGGTCGGCTTGTCGGGCGCCTGTCCCGGAGCCGGCGCCCCGGTTGCCGCCATCGTGCTCATCACCGCCGCCACCGCGGCCGTGGCCACCATCGGCAGCCTCGCTCTGAATCTCCTCCGCGCCATCGAGCCGTCCTTCCCCAGTGCTCCGGGCCTTCGTCTGACCGCGGCCACGCTAGGGAGGAGCGATGAAATCCCGATGACGCCGACACCGGCTCCGACCGTTCCCCGATGCCCCCGCCCCAGCCTCTAGCCCCGTACTTCGCGGGTCGTTGATTCGTTTGGTGTGACCGGTTCGGTGGTGTCCTGGGCCGGTGGTGTGGCGTTGGATCGGGTGTGTCGATGACTTCCCGGTCTCCGCGGCCACGGGCTCAGCGTCAGCGTCTTGACCGGCTCTCCGCGACCGCCGGAACTGACGGAGCGGCAACACCGCACCGCACGGGCCGGTGATCCGGCGGTTGTAGCGTGGCCTGGTGAGAAGCGACGTATATCGGGATGTGGGCGAGGCCGCGTGGTCGTGGGTGCTGGACCACGTGCGCGAGGACGAGGGCCCGTGGCTGGTGCAGGCCGTGGTGGAGGGCGGTCCTGAGGCAACGTCACCTGCCCAGGACCGCGACTCGCTGTACGCGGGGATCGCCGGCCTGGCCCCGGTGCTGGCCGAGATCGCGCAGTACCGGGAGCTGGGCGTGCGGGAAACGGCGCTGGCGACCGGCATCGTAACCAGACTGTCGGCACAGGCCGGGCAGCGAACGGAACCCTCGCTGTACGACGGCCTCGCGGGCGACGCGACGGCGCTCAGACTGCTCGCCCCGGGCGAGGAAGTGGTGGCGCTGCGGCGGCTGGCCGCCCTGGCGACCGGCGACGGATGGAAGACCACGCTCGACTTCGAGCCGGGCTCCGACGCGCCCCTCACCGACGTCATCATGGGCACCGCGGGCGTGGTGATGACGGCGGTCTGGGCGAAGAGCGGGTTCACAGACGCGATCGCGACGACGGGAGGTGAGGCCCTGCTGCGGGCGGCGGACCGCACGCAGGCGGGCCTCGACTGGGGTATGACACCGGGGGCGGCGTCGAGGGCGCCGAACTACTCGCACGGAACCGCTGGGGTCGCGGCCGCTTTGGCGGTCGCGGGCGCCGCCCTGGACCGCGAGGACTTCGTCGAGGCAGCGGTCGCGGGCGCCCGGCACGTCCTCTCGGTGGGGTCGTTGAAGGATGCGGGCTTCGTCGTCCCGCACACGATCCCGCCGTCGCGCCGGGAGGTGGAACCGGTGACGTACACGTGGTGCCACGGCCCGGCGGGCACCTCGCACCTGTTCACCGCGCTGGCGCACGCAGGGGTCACCGAGGTGGCTGGCCACGACGTCGACGAACTGCGGCACCGCTGTATGACCTCGATCCTCACCTCGGGTGTGCCGGAACGCCTCCGTCCCGGCTTCTGGGACAACGACGGCCGCTGCTGCGGAACAGCGGGCGTCGGAGACGTCCTGCTGGACGCGGCCCAGGACTGCCGGGCGCCGGAGAGGAGACAGACCCTGCTGCGGGCCGCGCACAGGATGGGTGACGCGTTGGTCGACCGGGTCATCAGGGATGACGCGGGCGCCCGTTGGCGCTTTCTGGAACACCGCGAGGACCCGCCGCTGCTGCCGCCCGGCACGACGTGGATGCAGGGCGCGGCAGGCATCGCGGCCTACCTTCTGCGCCTCGCCCGGTACGGCGAGACCGGCCCCGACGCCCCGGTCGTCGACCGCCCGGACCAGTGGTGGGCCGTGCCGGCAGCCCTGCGCACTACACGTATGGGTGCATGAGCGACCAGTCCTATTCGAGACAAGTAATGCATAACGATCTCGGCCTTGTGTGAGGCGTGGTCCCCTCTGGCCCCGGACTTCGCGGCCACCGTTTCAGGTCTGCGGCCAGCAGGTCTGTCCGATGTCGGCGTCGGTGTCGAGCAGGTCGAGGAGGTGGGGTTGGACGCCGCGGGTGATCTGGACGGTGGGCGGGTCGGTGATGCTGCCGATCTGGAGGGTGAGTTCGCCGAGGTGGTAGAAGATCATGCGGCCGGTGGGGCGGACGCGGCGGTTGTCGGGGGAGAGACCGCTCATGGTCTGCTCAGGGCCGAGCGCCCGTCTGACCTGGCGTTCGATCAGACAGGAGACCAGCAGGGCCAGGCAGATGACCTGGATGAGGGCGGCGACGCGCCGGTTGTGCTGGACGAAGACCGGCGCAACCGCGAGCGGTGCCCTTGAAGTCGTGGTATCTGCGTTCGACCGTGCCCTGGCCCTTGTAGTGGATCAGGGCCTGCCCGGCATCCGCCTGGTCGGCGGGGACGGACGTCAGCAGTGCGTACCAGCCGTCGACAGCGGCTTCGGCCTTCAGCACGCTGGTGTCGAAGTGCCAGGCCAGGACCGGGGTGCCGTCGTCGTTGTCGGTGACGGTCCAGCGCAGACAGGAGGTGACGCGGCGCTTGGCGGCGATGACACCGATCCGGGCGACGATCTTCTCCCGGGTCCCGTAGTGGCGTCCGCCGGCCGCAGCAGTGAGCTTGTTCAGATCTTCGGTGGCCTTGGCCAGGCGTTTGTCCCGGGCGGCTTGCCGGCCGGCGGCGTTGGCGGTGGAGTGGACCAGGATCCGCCGCACGGTGAGCGGCGGATCGCTCTTGCGGGGCCCCGTCAGGGTGTGGGCGTCCTCCAGCACGCGGTAGGTCTCGCGCAGCTCGGCGGGCGTCCCCGCCTCCCGGTCCGGGGTCCAGTCCACGACAGCGGCCTGCGCGAGGCCGAGGGCGGCATAGACCTCGTCCTTGACCTGCGCGGCCGGGGTCGGGGCGATGAACCGGACCCCGGCCGCGAGCAGGGCACGGATGTTGGAGTAGGACACCAGCTTGGAGTCGGCGACCATCAGGAAGTCGCGCTCACCGGCCACGGCCCGCAGGTCCTTCATCGCGCCGACGACCTGGCTGACCTCGGCCGCACCACCGCCGACGACCCGGACGTGGAGCGGGATGCCGCCGTCGGCCGACACCGCGAGCCCGGCCTGGACCTGCTTGAGATCAAAGCGCCGGTCCTTGGGATGCCCGTGGCCGATGACGGGGAAGTCCTCGTCCTGGCCCTCAGCCGGGAAGGCCCCGTGCACGGACATGCTGGTCATGTCCCAGTGCATCCGGGCCACGTCGATCCTGAACTCACCGATCGCCCGCGCCCCGACCGTGCCCGCGATGTGCTCCAGGTGCGGAGCGATCGCGTCCAGTGCCCGGGCCAGACGATCATCGTTGAGCAGACCGGACTCGATCCCGAAGACCTCCTCCACCGCCCAGCACCTGGCCCAGTCCTCCACGCGCACCAGCGGCGCGGGCGACGTCAGCCGGTTGGCCACCAACGCCTCGATCACCTGCCCGTGCGTCACCAGCGCCCTCGCGCCGCCAGGACACACCTCGTCGACGATTCCCGCGACATCCAGCCGGCGCAGAAACTCGGCAGCGACAGGCAGAGCGCCCAGACGCTTCTCCACCACGGACGTCACCGCCACTTCAAAACGCTGACGCTGAGACCGTGGCCGCGGGGACCGGGAAGTCATCGACACACCCGATCCAACGCCACACCCCGGGCCCAGGACACCCCCGCACCGGTCACACCATACGAATCAACGACCCGCGAAGTACGGGTCTAGCCGACGTGCCTGGGCCCTGTCAGTCCGGAATCTTCCAGGGTCTCCCGGCCCGGGCACCGTTGCTACCTTCCGGAAGCATCGTCAGGCTCCGGACCAGGAGGACACAGTGAGCGCGCAGCACCCCAGCCGCAGGAACATCCTGAAGACCGCCGGTGGCCTCACGGCCGCGATGGCCATGGGCGGCGCGGGAGTCCTCTCCGCCGCGTCGACCGCTTCCGCCGTCGGTGACATTCCCGGCCTGCACATCACGGAACGCGGCGAGCAGGATCCCCGGATGTGGTACTACCGGTTCCAGACTTCCGCCATCGGCGGCTGGACCCCGGCCGTCAACGTGCTGCTCCCCGACGGCTACCACACCAGCGGGCGCCGCTACCCCGTCCTCTACCTGCTCCACGGTGGCCTGGAGGACTTCATCACCTTCGACCGGTTCCACGACATACGGGGTCTGACCGCCTGGAAGGACCTCATCGTCGTGATGCCCGACGGCGGACGCGCCGGCTGGTACTCCAACCCGGTGAGCTCCAACATCGGTGCCCGGAACTGGGAGTACTTCCACATAGGTCAGCTGATCCCCTGGATCGACGCGAACTTCCGTACCTACGCCGAATACGACGGCCGCGCCGTCTCCGGGTTTTCCATGGGCGGCTTCGGCGCCCTGAAGTACGCGGCCAAGTACTACGGCCACTTCGCCTCGGTCAGCGCCCATTCCGGCCCGGCCAACCTGCGCGGGGGCAACGGCGATCTGGTGACCCACTGGGCCAACGCCTCCTCCGCCGCGGTGGAACTGAACGGCGGCAGCATCTATGGCGTGCCCTTCTGGGACCAGGCCCGGGTCAGCGCGGACAACCCGTGCGAGCGCATCGAGAGCTACCGGAACAAGCGGGTCTTCCTGGTCGCCGGCACCAGCCCCGAGGACATCCAGGGTTACGCCAACGAAACCCTGGTTCTCGCCACCCAGCGGGAGTTCAAGTGGAACCTCGACCGCGCGGGCATCCCCTACGAGCAGCACGAGGTGGGCGGCGGTCACTATGTCCGCCGGGATCTGCTGCAGGACGACATCAATGGCATCATCGACCGGCTGCGCAAGGCGTGAACGGCCCCCTGAGCCGCGTCCTCACGGCGACTGCCGTACTCCTTTCGGCGCTGTCGGTGCTGGCCGCCACGGGTTCGGCCGAGGCCCGGCCCGCCGAGCTCACCGCGGCCTGCCCGACCGCCGGCTGGGTGTCCCAGCACTTCCACAGCAGCCACAACGGCGTCGACATCGCCAACGACGTCGGGACACCGATCTACGCCGTCGGCGACGGCGAAGTGACCATCTCCGGATACACCGGCGACTACGGCCAGTGGATCCGCGTGCTCCACCCCGACGGGCGGATCTCCGAGTACGGGCACATGTCCCGCCGCGACGTCTCCGTGGGCGACCACGTCGTGGCAGGCCAGCAGATCGCCCTGATGGGCGCTGAGGGCACCAACGTCGACGGCCCCCACCTCCACCTGCGGATCTGGGGGGACCGGTCCACCTCCTACGGCATCGACCCCGAGGCCTACCTGGCGGAGCGCGGCGTCGTCCTGCCCTGCACCCCGGGCAGCGGGCCGCGGCCCAAGCCGCCGGTGTATCCGGCGGAGTCGGGACGCGTGGTGTCGGCACGGTCGGCGGACGGACGGCTCGAGGTGTTCGTCGCCGGCGCCGACGGGGTGCACCACGCCTGGCAGCGGGAAGCGAACGGTGACTGGTCGGCCTGGGAACCGCTCGGCGGGCCGGGCAACGCCGAACTGGCGATCGCGCCCAATGCAGATGGCCGTCTGGAGATGTTCGCCCTGTCGGGCAGCACCTTCCAGCACCGCTGGCAGCTGTCCCCCTCCGGTGGCTGGTCGAACTGGGAGACCTTCGGCGGAGGCGGCCGCGACACCGCGGCCGGTGTCAACGCCGACGGCCGTATCGAGGTCTATGCCTCCGGACCCGTCGGCCTCTTCCACCGGTACCAACTCGTCCCCAACGGCGGGTGGTCGGAATGGGAGGCCACCGGCGGCGGCCCCGCCGACAGCCGGGTGGAGATGGAGAAGGCGCCCGACGGCCGCTTGGAGGTGTTCGCCCTGGGCGCCGATTCCTTCCAGCACGCCTACCAGACGGCCCCCAGCGGCGGCTGGTCCCCGTGGGAGCCCTTCGGAGGCGGCGGCCACGACCTCACCGTCGACCACAATGCCGACGGCCGCCTGGAGGTGTTCGCCTCAGGTCCGAACGGGGTGTTCCACAAGTATCAGACCAACGAGGTCGGTTGGTCCGGCTGGGAGGGGACCGGAGGTCCCGCCGACGCACAACTCAGCAGCGAACGCACACCGGACGGCCGGGTCGAGGTCTTCGCCATGAACGGCAGTACGGCTATGCACACCTGGCAGCGCGCCGTCAACGGGGCGTACGGTGACTGGAACGCCTTCGGCGGCGGCGGCACCGAGGTCACGGCGGTCACCAACGCCGACGGCCGGATGGAAGTCTTCGGCACCAACCACACCGGCACCTTCCACAAATGGCAGACCGGCTTCTCCACCTGGTCCGCATGGGCCTGGCTCAACCTCACCGCCGGCCCCACCCAGGGCTGACCGGTCTCCGACCGCCCCACACGCGCCCCCTGGTCGGCCATGGCCCCCCGTTCGGGGCACAGCCGACCGCGCGGCCTCCCTGCAGAGACTCATGCCGGCGATCAGCAGGCGCACCCTCCGGCGGGGCGCCGCCGGGGCGGGCGCGTCCCCGTTCCTGGACACCGGCCGGACCACGGTGAGGAAGTTGTCACGCCCCTCGGGCGGGGCCAGCCGACGGTGCTGGTCGTCCAGGATCCGGCCGAGGGGCCGCTGGTCGTTGTTCTGGACGAGGTCAATCCGTACCCCCAGTGTGCGCACCCGAACGGAACACGATGCTCCCGGGCGCCAAGGGAGACGAATACCCGTTGCCGGCGAGCCATCACCCTCGGGCCGGAACCGCGTCCAGCTGGGGGAGCGGGGGAGACGCGCTCTGGTGCGTGACTCTTCCTGGTTCCTGTCCGCAGGTCTGCGGTCGAGCCGGGTGGGCATGCCGTCCTTGCCGCACCGGCACGAGAAGCCGCGGTGCTGGTTCGGTGCTGACCACCGGGTCTCAGCGAGGGGAAACGCCCAGGTCATAGCCTTGACCGGATGAGTTGTCATACCACTCGGTGGGGGTCCCGACGAGGCTCGCGGCGACGATCCTGCGTATGCCGGACGGACTCGTTCTGATCGCTGCGGGGGCGACCATGTGCACCACTTCCAGGGGGTCTGCGGGGACGTCGGGGTGTCGCCACAACGTAGAAGTCCCCAGGTCAGCGGCATATGTGGCGGGCCATCACAATCAGGTGCCGTCTTGTGTGCCCTGCCACCACACAACCATCCGTGGCTCATTTCCGCCCTCAGAATTGGGCCCTCCGGATCGCGCCGGATTTGCAAAATTCCGCCCGTTTTGGAGGGTCGCTGCTGACTCCCGTGCTGGTTCGGTGCTGACCCAAAACCCCACGTCAGCACCCCTCGTCTCCACACCCGTGCTGGTTCGGTGCTGGTTACGGAGCGTTGAGGGCGGAGCGTTTGGGGCCAGAGGCGTGCAAATGGGAAGCCGGTCTGGAGCCGCCGGCTGCGGCTACTCGGCAGCCTCATTGGTGCACCGGCTCTACGCCGAGGAAGCCGAAGTGGTTTCCCCGAGGGTTTCCCCGGCTCGTACCAGGGCCGCAGAGCAGGCATCAAGCGGTCGCTTCGTCAAGGCTCTCGGTGCGGGAGCGGAGCGACCCGCTGTTCGTGTCCTGGACCGGGCCTGGCTGGACGACAAACTGGCCCTCCACGTCGATCTGGAGAGCGCGTTCGTCCGGGACGATCTGCGGGAGGCGGCCCGCGACTACAGGGCGGAACTGGCCTTCGACCGGCTCGACCTGCACTGGTCCATCAACGTCGCCTACCGTAATGGCGCGGTGGTGAAGACCCTGCGGCCCAAGCACCCCCGTGCGCACCAGGCGAGTCCGATCTGCTTCGCCGTCCGCGGCCGCCTGAAGGACGCCGATCCAGGCCTGGCGGCTGCGGTGCGGCGCGTCGTGGGATTCGGCACCGCCGAGGAGCTCGTCCTCCCCGCTTGCCTTATCCAGGAGCTCAGTGTGCACGGCCCCGAGTGGCTCCACATCGACGGCGAGAACGCCGAGGTACGCATGACGCCGTTGTCACCGGCGCCGGGCCAGGGGCAGACCGTCGAGCTGGTCTTCTACGACGGTTTTGGCGGAGTGTGATCAGTCCACGAGGGGACCGTGCGCGCCTTGGGAAAGGGGGAACTCGGCAGCAGCCTTGACCTGGCGTTCACCGGCATCCGGCTCGCGATCCGCCACGCCGACGACACGAGTATCCCGACGGAGGTGGACCTGGCCGTCGACTTGACCGGCCCGTCCTGTCCAGATGCGCTCCAGGCCCTTGACATCTACGGCCCGGCCATGGAAGGGCCCCTTCGGCTTGCGCCTCAACGGGCAGGAACTCAGTACAGGCACGTTCCCCGGGGCAGCACTCACCCGTGACGACCGCGAACGGCTCGCCAGGCTCCGGTTGACCGTAGAAGACCTGCAGTGGGTCCAGCAGCACGCGAGGCACCGGCCAGGACTCCCCAGTCCTGCGCGCACTCCTGACGGGAGACGGCGCCGCCAACAGAGCGCGGCTTGCGACCTTCGACTTCCCGTTCGCCGACCGTGAGCTGCCCCTCGGCCCCGTCCACATCTACCACCCCCGCGTCCTGGCCGAGGACGCCGAACAGGTCCTGCAGGTCTTGGCCGCAGGTCATGCGGAGGGCCAGAAGGTGACGCTGCGCCCCGCCGACGGAGAGCCCTACCGGCTCTACCTCGCCCGGCCCGGCGACACCACCGACCTCAGTACCCTGGCGCCCACGCCACTGGCGATCTCGGGCCCCCACTCTCGAACTTCCTGAGCATGCAGGCCGGCAGATTCGTTGTCTCCTGCGGTGGGGGCCGGCCCGTTCATGGTCCGGATCTTGGTCCTGGTGGGTCCCAGACGGAGAAGCTGGCGTGGAACGGGAAGTTCTGGGAGCCATCCACGTCCCGAATGTCTCCGGTGTTCGCCAGCCGACGCGGTTCCACATTCGTCCTCGCCCAGCAGGGCCGCGGGGCCGTCCCGCACGGCCGGACCCGCCGGAGGGGCGTGACTGTGCACGCCGAGGGTCCGCTGGCTCACCGACCGCGCGGGGTGGTGGCGGCCGTCTCCTCAGTCGAGTGTGACCTGCTCGATGCGGGTGAGGGCGGTGGCGTGGAGCAGGGGAACGAGTGGTTCGACGCAGTAGAGGGTCTTTCCCAGCCAGAGGGGGACATGGCGGGGGACGTCGGCGGTGAGGTGGCGGTGGGCATGGCGAAGGGCTCGCGCCAGAGGGGTTGCGGGGTCGGGTGGGACGGTGAGGGCGGCGGTGAGGCCGAGGACGGCGTAGCCGGTTTCCTCAGCGGTCGAGCCGTGCGTGCCCCATCCGCCGTCCGGGTTCTGGGCGGTGAGGAGGCGGGTGGTGGCCCTGTCGTGGAGGGCGGTGGCGAGGGGGTGGCCGATGTGCGCGGTGACGCGGGCGAGCTCTCCGAGTGCGTACAGCGGTGAGAGGTGCCATTTGCAGCCGATGGTGGCGGGGTCGTCGAAGGCTTTGGTGAGCCAGGTGAGGACGTCGGTGAGGCGGTCGGTGCGTTCTTCCAGAGCGAGGGCGTGGGCGACGTGGATGTTGGTGGTCAGCGAGGCGTCGTGTTCGAAGTGGAAGGTCAGGTAGCAGCCACGGGTGGGGTCGTAGAGGGAGTCGAGGTTGGTGGAGGGGGGTGGGGTGCGGCCGTGGAGGCGGGCGGCGACCATGGCGCAGGCGGTGACGTCGGAGTCGCCGGGGATGGTGGCCGGGCCGTGGGGCCGGATGGAGCCGAGTGAGCCCATGAGGCCGGAGGGGTCCGCCAGGTCGTGGATCAGGGCGTCGAGGGCGTGGGAGGGCAGGGTTGTGCTGGGGCCGGTCTCGTTGGTGAACAGGCTGCTCCACAGGCTCGTGAAGTAGGGGACCCAGTCGAGGTAGGCGATGTCGGGGGCCTGGCGGGCGTGTACGTAGTCGCGCAGGCTGCGGAGTGCCGGTGTCGGTGGGGTTCCTCGGCGCTCGGCCTCCAGCAGGAGCAGTGCGGAGGCGCCGGGGGCGTTGGCCACGGAGCCGTTGGGGGCTTGGAAGGCGTCCAGGAAGGCTTCGAGGTCGATGTCGTCGTCGCCCAGGACGCGCTCGGCGCAGTACCCGGCGATGGACACGGCCGGGTCGAGGAACCCGTCCCACACCTTCATGCGACGCCACTTGCCGGCTTCGCGCTCGATGACCTCCCGGACGGGCGGGGGGTGGGGAGCCGGTGGGCCGATGTGGAGGGCGTGGTAGGTGTCCAGCGCGCCGATCAAAGCGCCGAACGTCAGGGTCTCCAGAGTCCGCCGGGGGTCGGCGGGCACGAGACGGGGCAGGTCGGCCAGGGAGCGGTCGGCGACCTCGGTGTCGCCGGCGTGGTGGAGGGCGAGGGCGGCGCTGTAGGTGGAGAGGTAGGCGTCGTACCAGTTCACTTGGGGGTCGGCGCCCCAGGTGGTGGGGGTCGTGCGGTGTTCGCTCAGCCACTGGACGCATGCCTGCTGCTGGGGGCCGTCGACCAGAGCGGTGACGGCGATGTCGTAGACCGAGGGCGACAGTTCGCGGACAGGCGGGGGCGTGTGCGTCATTGCTGACTTCCTTCGTCGGTCGTCCCGGTTTCGCCAGGTGTGTGGCAGCGAGGTGTGGGGGCGGGCAGTGCGTAGCGGGTGGTGAGGGCGAGGCGGTGCCAGTGGACGACGCCCGCGGCCCAGGCGGCCAGCGCGCGGCTGTAGGGGCCCGTCACGGGGTCGTGGGCGCAGGTGTCCCGCAGGCGGATGATCGTTTCCGCGCAGGCGCGGGCCCGGGTGGCGTGGTCGGGAGCCCCGCTGGGGGGCGGGGCGGGAGCGAAGGCGGTTCCGCGGGCCTCCTCGATGGGGTGGGAGGCGAGCCGGCCGATGTGCAGCACCAGGTCGGCCGCTGCCGTGCGGCCCCGGCGGATCCGCTCGCCATGGAGGGGATCCACGCGGGACGGGCCGTGAAATGTGGCTTCCAGGAAGGTCAGGCTGACCGCGCTCTGCGTGGCGTGGCGGAACATGGCCTGGTACTCGTCGAAAGCCGGTGGCGTGGCGTCGGCGCGGGCGGATGCTTCCCATGCGGCGGCGAAGAGGTAGTCGCGGGCGGCCTGCCGGACGCGTTGGGCCACGGGCTGCGGGAGGAGGGAGTCGGCTTCGTCGAGCAGTTCGTGGAGAGGGTCCGTCCACGGTCCCGGGAGCCGTTCGGTTTCGGCGAAGTCCTGGAGGGTGCGCCAGACGGGGGCTGCTTGCCGCAGGAAGGCGGGCAGGTCGCGTGCGGCGTTGTCCTCGGCGACCGTGTCGTCGAACGCGATCAGGTAGAGGGCGAGGCGGGAGATGAGCCGTGCCACGCCGAGGGGCACGTGCGGGAAGGACGCCGCCGTGCCAAGGCCGATGCGGGAGGCCCGCAGCCGTCTGCGTCTGTCCCGGTCTCCGATGGGCAGGGCGGCGAGCCAGGCGACGGTGGTCGCTTCGATCTCCTCGGCGAGCGGGTTCGTGCTGATGGGCAGCAGCACGGTGAGCTCGTCGAGGACGGCACGGATCTCCTGCGCCACGCCGTGCTCGGGGCCGCGAGGCGGGGTGGTGTGCGCCATGGGAACGGCAGGGTCCTTTCGCGTTCGGCGGTTCGCCGCTGACGGGCCGGCCTCAGGAGGTCCGGTGGGTGGCCGAATCGGCGAGGTGGTACAGCAAGGCCCGGGCCCGGGGGGTGATGGCGGGGTGTTCGAGTGCGGTCAGGGCTTGTTCGCGTCGTCGGCTGATCATGGTTTCGACGGTCTGGCGGGCACCGGTGCCGGTGAGGATGCCGCGGACGTGGGCGGCTTCCGGTTCGGTGAGCTCGCGGTTGCCGATCAGTCGGCGCAACTCCTCGCGGTGGGCGGCTCCTGCCGTTTGGAGCGCGAGGGAGAGCAAGACGGTGTGCTTGCCCTCGCGTAGATCGTCCAGCGCCGGTTTGCCGGTCTCCTGCGGAGTTCCGAAGACGCCTAGGAGGTCGTCGCGGAGCTGGAAGGCCTCGCCGATGGGCAGCGCGTAGGCGCTCAGCGCCTCGTGCACGGTATCGGGCGCGTCGGCGAGGGCGGCGCCGATGTGCAGCGGGCGCTCCACGGTGTATTTGGCGGTCTTGTACCGGACGATGCGCAGCGCCCGCTCCACATCCGTGGTGGGGTGTCCGGCGGTGGTGACGTCCAGGTACTGGCCGTACATCACCTCACTGCGCATGGCGCTGACCAGTGGCAGCACGGCGGCGAGCTGAGCCGGGGTGAGGGCGGCGGAATGGAGGAGTTCGTCCGACCAAGCCAGGGCCAGGTCACCGATGAGGGTGGCGCAGCTGGCGCCCACCCGTTCGGCGTCGGCGATGCTGCGGCCGTGTTCGTGGTGCCGGGCGAGTTGTCGGTGGAGCGTGGGGGCGCCACGGCGCATGCCGCTGTCGTCCATGACGTCGTCGTGGATGAGGCAGAAGGTGTGGAACATCTCCAGCGACGCCGCCGTCCGGATCACCGGTTCCGGAACGCCTTCACCGCCGGCGGCCTGCCAGCCGGTCACACACAGCAGGGGCCGCAGCCGCTTCCCACCTCTGGCCAGGAAAGCGCGCAGACACCCGGTCACCTCGGTCGGCATCCGCAGTTCCGCCGCGGCAGCGGCCTTCTCCTCCACGAAGCCCGCCAGCACGGAGGTGACCTTCCGGCGCAACGCGGCCACATCCGGCAGACCGGAGGCAGCCGCCGTCATATCCCCTCCCTCGGCACGACCGCCGGGACGGCCCGCGAGAGGAAGAGGGCCTCCTCCGCCGAGAAGGGAGCGGGCGCCTCCACGCAGCACGCCCCGACCTCGGAACGCCGAGCCCGCACCCCTCCGCCCCGCCGGGGCCGGCACGCACCCACGGACGCAGGCCCCAGCGTTTCCCCCCGGCACACCGCGTTACTAGACGACCGGGGCCAAGCAGCGCAGGTCACAAGGCCGTAGCAGGGAGGAGCCGGGCATCGGCCACGCCCGGCGCAACAAGATCTAGACACACCCCCAGCAAAGGCAATCGCCGCTACTGGGAACAGGCGGGCACGTGGGGCGCATGGGTGCACCACAGGGCGTTCGCGCCAGCTGGCAGCCGTTTCGACGGCGAACCGAGCCGGCACCCTTCTGCGCGGGGTCACTGGCCGAACGGCCCCTGGCCTGGAACGTTCGCTCGCGCCGATCTTTCTTGATCGCTTCCGGTCAATCGCGAAGCGCGTGCGCGTGCGGCGGATCGGTCTGCCGATACTGAAGCCGCTCCGGGCCCCGCGCCGTGTCCCACGGTATGGGTGACCTGGGCGACGACAAGCAGAGACGGACCGACGTGGCGTTAGAGGGCGGTAGGCACATGGCATCGGAAGGTCTTTACCCGCAGCTGGACGAGGCGGCGCTCACGCAGTTCGTCACCGCGCTGGAGGGCGGTGGCACCTCGACGCTGTCCGCCGAGCTTGCCGAGGAGGCGAGCCGGGCCCGCGGGCTGATCCAGCTCTCGAAGGTCCAGGTGCCGGTCGACGGCGCTCGGCTGGACGGGGCGCTGTGGCAGCCGAAGGGCGCGGGGCCGTTCCCCGTCGTGGTGATGCCCGCGCCGTGGGCCGACCTGGGCTGGATCGCGTACGCTGCGCAGGCGACGCAGCTCGCGGTCAAGGGCTACATCGTGCTGGCTTACACGCCCCGCGGGTTCGGCAAGTCCACCGGCGAGGTCGAGGTCGCGGGCCCGCTCGACGTCCAGGACGGCAGCGCCGTCATCGACTTCCTGCTGGCGAACCTTCCCGCCGCCGACCCGAGCCGGATCGGATTCCTCGGCGACTCCTACGGCTCCGGCATCAGCCTGCTCGTCGCCGCAGACGACCCCCGGGTGTCGGCGGTCGGCGCCCTGAGCACCTGGGGCAGCCTCTTCGAGGCGTTCCACGAGAACGGCACCCGCCACGTGGCCTCCGTCGCCGCCCTGGAGGGCGCCGCCGCCAACGCCCGGCTGAGCAAGCGGACCCAGTGGGCCTTCGACCAGGTGCAGAACAGCGAGAGCATCTCCGACGAGGTCCGTGACTGGGCGAACGAACGCTCCCCGCTCACGCACGCGGACAAGCTCAACGAGCGGCGAGTGCCGGTCTTCTTCTCGCACGCCTGGCACGAGACGCTCTTCCCCGTCAACCAGACGCTGGAGCTGTTCAGCACGCTCACCGCTCCCAAGCGTCTCGACCTGGCGGTCGGTGACCACTCCTCCCCGGAGATGTCGGGTCTGATCGGCCTGCCCAACCGGATTTGGACCGATGCCCACCGCTGGCTCGACCAGCACCTCAAGGGCGCGGACAACGGCATCACCGACGCCCAGGTCGTCAGCGAGGTCATGTGGGGCAAGCCCCTGCTGCCCACCCTGGAGTCCCACCCGGACTGGGAGGCGGCGACCGGGACCCCCGCGCGCCTCCACCTGACCGGGCCCGCGGTCGGCGCCACCGACGGCGGCCTCGCCGACAAGCCCCAGAACGGCTGGACCACCGTCCTGTCCACCGGCACCGACACACCGGCCACCGTGGCCGACGCGATCATCAAGACCGGCTACGCCGAAATGCTGGGCAAGCCCAAGGTCTACCCGACCCACCAGATCAGCCGCACGGACGCCGCCGTGTGGGCGGGCGAGACCCTGACCAAGACGGCCAAGGTCCGCGGAATCCCCCGGCTCCGGCTGACCTTCCAGCCGAGCGCCGCGAGCGCCTCGTTCGTCGCCTACCTCTTCGACGCGGCTGCCGACGGCAACGCCTCGATCATCACCCACGCGCCCTTCACCGTCCGGGGCGCCACCCCGGGCGAGCCGGTCGTCGCGGACATCGCGCTCCAGGCCGCCGGCTACGACGTACCGGCCGGCCACCGCCTGATCCTCGTCCTCGACACCAAGGACCCCTTCTACAGCGACGCCAACCAGGCCGGCGCCAAGCTCACCCTCTCCTCACCCGAAGGCAAGCCGTCCTACCTGGACCTGCCCCTCGCCTGACCCGGCCCCGCATCACCGCAACCGTCCCCGGGGTGGTGGCACAGGACGATCCTGCGCCGCCACCCCGTCGACGGCGATGCGCCGCCGCTCGGCTCGGGGCCGTGCACCGTGGGGCTCTGGCTCAGCCCGCAGGACTGAGACAGCACGCAGTTGTCCGCCCCCGGTGAGGCCAGTGTTATGAAACCCGCAGGTCACAGTACGGATGGGACCAGCGCCCCAATGGGAAGTCGGCCTAGGGATGTTCCGCACTGCTGGTTGGCGGTCGCGTCGACGACCGCGGGCCAAGCGGGAGGGGGCGACCGTGGGGTGTTGGGCTATCCGCGCTGTCCACTTCCTGGATGTCCCCGCGGGCGGTTGTCGGGGCAGAGTGTCCTACCTGGGGTGAGCCGCTCGTGCGGGAGGGGAGACGTTTATGCCGGGCGTAACCGTGTGTGCACCGTGACGGTCACCGGGCCAGCACCGGCTCTGCCTGGGCCGGAGCCCAGCGAGGTGGTCAGCCTGAACGCCCACCGGGCCGTCCGCCTCCCCACCGACCAGCGTCCCCTGCCCTCTCTCGACCGCTGGGACCAGCTGCTGAACCGCTCCAGGAAGGACGCGCAATGACCGGCCTGCACCACAACCTGACCGAGACCGCCTCCGACGCAGCGATCGACACGCCTGCCGGGTCCTGCGGCTGCCCACCATGCGAGCCCAGTTCCCCGACCTCGTCGCCCGCGCCGAACGCGACCATCTCTCCTCCCGGGGGTTCCTGGCCGAGCTGCTGATGGCCGAGGGCGAGGACCGGGACCGGCGACGCTCGGAGCGACGGATTCGGGCGGCTGGCTTCCCCCGCCAGAAATGGCTCTCCGACTTCGACTACAGCGCCAACTCCAACGTCGTCCCGGCTGTGGTCAACAACCTCGCCACCTGCGAGTGGGTCAAGAAGGGTGAGTCGCAGTGCCTGATCGGGGACTCCGGAACCGGCAAGTCCCACCTGCTGATCGGGCTCGGGACGGCGGCGGCCATGGCCGGCTGCCGCGTCCGCTATGCCCTGGCCGCCAAGCTCGTCAACGAGCTCGTCGAGGCCGCCGACGAGAAGCAGCTGTCCAAGACGATCGCCCGCTACGGGCGCGTCGATCTTCTCTGCATCGATGAGCTGGGCTATCTCGAGTTGGACCGGCGGGGCGTCGCCTCGAACGAATCGTTCGGAGGCTGGACCAAGACGTTCACCGCCCCGCGGCTCTGCGCGGCCATCGTCGACCGGCTCACCTTTAACGGCACCATCATCGAGGCCGGCACCGAGTCCTACCGACTCGCCCAGACGAAGCCAGGACGGCAAAGGCGAACACCCGCTCAGCCTGACGAACCGCCCCGTCCAGACCAGGACCAGGGCACCTACCATCACCGCATGATCGACCCATCAGCCCTGGCACCGTTCCACCTGGACGAAACCGGCGAACCTGACCCCTCCCACTGCCTCTATCTCTTCGTCGGCGACATGGAACAGCTCGCCGACGTCTTCGAGGAGCACAACGCCGAGAGCAATGACAGCGCGGACACGCTCCACTTCGGATCAGAAGCTGGCACGTTCGTCGTTTCAAGCAGCGACCGCAAAGCCCTCACGGACCTGGCTGTCCTCTTGTACTCCGCCTTCCACAACCGCGAACTCCTCAGCCAGTACGTCCTGACGGCCGACCCACGCTTCCTGCCCCGACAGGCCAGTGAGTGGGGCCAGGACTGGGCTCTGGCTCAAGTTCTGTGGCCGGTGACGCTGCGTGGTGATCGATGTTTGGGTTCGGCGGTCTTACGGGCTCGTTGTCAGCGGTGAGTGCCATGATCGGTTCTATGGGAGCGGGTGCGGGGGAGTGTCGGAGGCTGCTGGCACGATGCGTGCATGGATCTCGTACACCCGCTCGACGGCCTGGATGCCCGGCCCTGGTCTTCCCTCTCCCATGCGTACGGCAGCGCGGAGGACCTTCCCGATCTGCTGCGCGCTCTGACCGGCGGCGACGCGGGCGCGGCGGATGACGCGCTGTCGGAGCTGTACGGAAGCGTTCTCCACCAGGGGACGGTCTATCCCGCCAGCGCGGAGGCGGTGCCGTTCCTGACTCGGATCGCGGCGGCCGGTCACCGCACGGCAGACGTGTTGGCGCTGCTCGGCGGCATGGCAGAGAGCGAGGACGAGTCCGGGGTGGAACCGGGCGCGGTCCGGGCGGCTGTAGCGGACGGGCTCCCTCTGCTCCTGCCGCTCTTGACCTCCCCGGAGCGGGATGTCCGCCGGACCGCGGCCTGCACGGTGTCCCATACCCGCGCGACCGCGATCGCGCTCCCCGCCCTCCGCGCACGCTGGGACGAGGAACCTGAACCCTTCGTGCGTGCGGAGGTCCTGAGAGGGATCGCGCGACTCGACCCACGGGAGGGGGCGGCGGCGGCCGCCACCGTCCTGGACGAGTCCCATCCGGCCGAGGTGCGCATGGCCGCCGTGTTCGCCTCCCTCGATGCAGGCGTCACGTGGACCGAGCCCCTGCACACGACGATGTTGTCCTTCTGCCCGCCGACTCCCTGCGCTCTGACCTCGACGTCGAACGCGGCGAGCCATTGGCCGCCGCCGTCGAGGCACTCCTGGGCCGGGGCAGCCGGATGGAGCGCAAGATGGCTTTCGCGCTGGTCGACGCAGCCCTGCACGATGGCCGGCCCGAGGTGCGAGCCGAAGGCCTCTGGGCGGCCGACCGCGCCTGCATGCTCTCCCGCAGTGCCCCGCGGAGACTCGTGTGGAACCTGCGAGCGGCAGCCGTCGACGAGGCGTCGGTGGTCGCCATGTCGTCCCTCCTGGGCCGAGTGGGCAGCGTCGCCGCACCCGTCGCGGACATCCTCGCCGCCCTCGCCGGCCGGAACCCGGATCACGACGACGACCATGCCGACCGGGCCCTGGCCGCACTCGTACTGATAGCGCCCGACCAATCGGCCCCGCTCCTGGCCGCCGGCCTCGGGAGGCGCCCGCGGGCGCTCGATGCAGCCTCCGAGCTCCAGAGCCCGGAGAGTTCCGCATTCCCCTACAACGGCGAACTCCTCGACGCGGTCCGGGGCCGCCTTGCCCGGCCCGAGGCCCTGAGCGGCAACGAACCCTGGCAGCTGACGAACCTCCTGGCAGGGTGGGGCAGCGAGGCAGCGCCGGCGTTGCCCGAACTGTGCGCGGCGCTCCATCATTTTCCCGGCCAGGCCGCCCAAGCCCTTGCCTCCGTCGCCGCCCACTGCGCCCCGGCGGACCGGGCTCGGGCGATCACCTCGTTGCGGGCGGTGGCGGCCGAGCTGGGAGACCTCTCCGTCACGAAGGCCCTGCACGACCTCGACGGCGAGATCGCGCCGCTGCTGCACTGCCTCGAACAGGCCCTCCGGCCTGGATTCCACGCGCTCGGGGAGGCTGCCAGCATCGCTGCTGAGCTCGGTCCCCGGGCAGCCGAGCTGGAGCCTGCCCTGCGCCAGGCGCTCAGCGGAACGGCCCCCGCACTGGATGCGGACACGGCCCTCGCTGAGGCTCTGTGGCGTGTCACGGCGGACGCGGACGCGGTAGTCGCCGTTCTGGACTCTGTCTTCGCGCGCGCCGAACAGAACCCCTGGTCCCGGTGGTCCGTGGTGCGGGCCGCCCGTGTGATGGTCCTCCTCGGCCCTGCGGGACGGGCGCTCGCTGCCCGCCTGGAAGCCGCTCTCGACGATCCTGCACAGGCACCGGCCGCGGTGCTGGCCCTTACGGCCGTGGGCGAACCCGCCTCGCTGGACCGCACCGCGCTCGCCGAAGCCGCCTTGCGGTCGGCCGAATCGGACGCCGATCCGGAGGGCGCATGCGACGCTCTGGAAGCACTTGGCCCCCACACACTGACCGGAGGCCAAACGCGCCGGCTTGCCGCACTCGCCAACGGCGACGCCCGGGTGGTCCGCTCGGGCGTCGAAGATCGCATCATCGGCCAGGACGAAGCCTTCCGACACCGCGCCAGGGTGCTCCTCACCGCCTGACCCTGCAACACCCTGAACTGCCGGGCCTCGTCGGCCGGACGGCCCACCTACGACGCTCAGTCACACCTGTGACCGAACGCTTGAGTTGGCGGGGTTCACCGATCGAAGCGCTCAGAGGCCGTCACGTGGTGGTGGAGCAGACGAGGATCCGGCTGTCGCGGGTCCCGATGAGGAGTCGCCCCGACGGGGTGACGGTGAGCGCCGTGGGGATGACGGACACGTCTCCGAGGGTGAGGTGGTCTCGTCGGAGCACGGTGCCGTCGTCGAGGCTGAGAGCGACGATCTCGCCGTCGTCGTAGGCGGTGAAGACCGTGCTTGCGTCGGCGGTCAGTGCGGTTGCGGAGCGGTCGGTGCGGAAGACCCATCGAGGTGACCCGTCCGAGGCATCGCGTCGTACGACGAACGAGTCACCGGGCTGGCGCCGCTGCCGGAAGACCGTGCCCGCGTGGACCAGGCTCCCGTCGGCGGCTTCGACGCCGGGCCCACCGAAGTGTTCTTCCTCAGGAACCCAGGAGTAGGGGAACAGCCTTCGTGTGTCCTTCTGCGCCGGCTCGACCGGTCGGCCGGACTCGCGTCCGGATGTCAGCTCGGCCGTGGCCACCCAGGGGACTCCGGGGTGCGAACGCCGGGTGCCCTCCTGCTTCGCGTAGGACAGGAACCAGGTGCGGCTGGCGTTCCGGACGCGCAGGGCAGCCCTGGCGCAGACGGGTACACCCTGGATCCAGTACCCGGCGGAGGCAAGGACCGGTTCACCGTCCGCCGCACGCGACAGCGACACGTAGCCGGACGGTGCGACCTGGTCCACTTGCGCACCGTCCGCCAGAGACAGCCGGACCACAGACTGCAGGCGTCGCCGGTCGTGTCTTGCGGGGCGCATGAGGGAGACCCAGGCTGAGCTCTCGTCCCGGGCCACGGCAATCTCGCGGCCCCCTTCGTCATCCGGGACGGCCCATGCCCGTTCCCCCGACGGGAGCCAGCACTCCAACTGCACTCCGTCGAGCGTGGCGAGGATCCGGCCGTCCGAGAGTTCTTCCACTGCCTGAACAGCGAGACGGGGCTCCCAGTCCGGTCCGAGCTCGGTCACCAGCCGACACGCGGCTGCCCTGCCATCGGGACGGGCCGCTGGCACCCGGGGGCCGGCCAGCTCGTTGGGCGTGATGGACCTGGGCGGCACCAAGCTCCAGTCGGACCGGCGTACCACGGCAGTGTGACCGTGCGTGTGCGCTTCCTCGTCCTGCGAGTCATCGGGCGGGGCCACAAGCACGCGAAGTCGCTGCTCGTCGAGCCATTCCAGCCCCTGGACCTGACGCCCGTCCATATTTTCGAAGGCCGAGACGGTCGTTCCCGTCCTCAGGTTGAGCAGGAGCAGTTCACCGCCGAAGAAGTACCCGCCGTCGTAGGCACCAGTTCCGACGGCGAGCAGCGGCAGGGTGGGGTGGAAGGCCATCGCCTGGACCCCGAGGCGAGAGCGGATCTGTGCACGGCAGGACAGGGCGGCGGTGTCGTAGATTCCGACTGTCGGGTGCTCGGAAAAACGGTGCGTACCCGCCACAGCGAGCAGCCCCTGCCGTCCGTCAACCACGGTAAGGGTGGGGTGACCGATCTCGGCGAAAGAGCGGTCTCCGAGAATCCGGTCGACGGAGAACGAATAGGTCATGGGGACGATCTTCGCAACACCCTGCGAAGGACAAAAATGAAATCCTGGCCTACGAGCCGCCGGCGACCTCAGCCCATCAGCGCAGTCATGGGCGGCGGCACGCACGCCCAGGCGGGCTGTGTGGCTGTCCTGTGCCATCGAACTTTGACGGACGCGAGTCGGCACTTCGATTGTCCGACGCGGCTGACACTATCGATGCTGTGAACGGCATACGTACCACCCCACCGCGGCCGTGCGACGTCAGCGCGCTTTTCCCTGAACTGACGCCGCTGGCTCGCACTACGACACGGCTCCATCCCCGGCCTGGCTCTCCCTCGCCCTACGACAGCTCGGTCGGCGGGCCGCTGCTGTGGCCCGCCTCGCAGCCATGGCCGTACTGCGACAAGTGGCACGAGGGCCCGGTGTCTCCGCTGGTGCCCGTGGCCCAGCTGTACGCGCGCGACGTTCCTGAGCTGCGGCCGCCCCGACGGGCCGATCTGCTTCAAGTGCTGTGGTGCCCCTCCGAGCACCCCCCGTTCCTCAAACCGACGACCAAGCTGTTCTGGCGGACAGCCGCCGACGTCAGCAGCGTCCTCACCTCACCGCCCACTCCGACCGACGTCCAGGACGGCTACATGCCGAAGCCGTGTGTGCTGTCCCCGGAGCAGGTCACCGAGTACCCCAACTTCCTGGAGTTGAGCGAACAACTACGAGAAAAGGTCAACGACTGGAGCGCCTGGCGGGCGGCCGGCATCGTGATGGACGATGCCTACGAGGAGCCGCAGGAGTACTACTCCGACGAACTGTCCGAGGCCCCGGGGTGGAAGGTCGGCGGGTGGCCGCCGTGGGGCCTGACCGACGCCGCCGACCGGTTCTGCATCAACTGCGGAACCGTGATGGCCCCGCTGCTGACCATCGCCTCGGAGGAATCCCGCGACTACCGGAGGGGCTGGGTTCCGGCTGAGGAGCAAGGCATCGCCGTGATCGACGACGACCCTGTGCACAACCCGCCCGGCATCCAGGTCTCCAAAGGCAACCATCTACAGCTCTACTTCTGCACGACGTGCTCCCACCACACCAGCATGATCCAATAGACCAGGCAGGAGCTGTGTCAGGGGCTGCTGGCAGCATCACCGCTGTGAGCGCCATGTTTACCACCCCGTCGCGGCCGTTCGACGTCACCGTGCTTTTCCTCGACTGGCCCCGCTGGCCCGTACGGCGACCCGGCTGCACCCGCGGCCGGGACCACCGATCGTGCACGACAGCTCCGTCGGCGGGTCGCTCCTGGGGCCCGCCGAGGAGCCATGGCCCCACTGCGACGAGCCACACGACAGCAGGGCCTGTTGGGGCCGAGTGAACATGCAGGCAATCGGGCGGATCATGTTCGGGCGAATCCGGAGGCGGGCGTCATGCAACGACGGCTCGTGGAGAGGGCTCGTTGCCTTCCCGCCCCAGCGCCACGCCTCGTTGTCCACGGCCATCAGGGACAGCGGCCCGCACCCTCGGGTGTGGGCTGATCTGCTGGGGGCGCCTGTGCTCACTCCTCTGACTGGTTGAGTGGGTTCGGGAGGTGGGGTGCGGGGGTCTGTGCCGACGCGGCTATTTGAGGTCTGCGAGGAGCGCGTCGAGCGCCTTGGTGAGGGCCTCGGTATTGGCCGGGTCGAACCACGTGGTGCGCAGGCGCTCGTTGAGTCCCTTCGGTGTCTCGTGGTCGCCCGCGAGCTGCTGCAACGAGCGCGTGTCGTCGCCCAGCGCGCGCCCGACGTCCTGGAAGAGACCACGGAGGTAGCGGTCCGCCCCCTCGGGGGAAATGCCCTGCCGGACGGCCCAATCGGCGAGCGTGGCCAGGTACTGGTAATGGGTGGTCAGCGTGCCCGTGAGCATTTGGAAGACGTTGAGGGTCGCCTCGTCCGCGACGGGGAGCGTCCCACCGAGGCCATCGAAGAGGTCGTCCACGGCCGGGTGGAAGGGACAGGTCGCGGTGACGGACCGGCGCTCGCGCGCGGAGGGCAAGGGGATGGCGCGTACCACGGGGGCATCGGTGCCCAGCATGTGGCGCACCTCGCTGATGGCGACACCGGTCATGACGCTGACCACGACCCTGTCCTCACCGACCCGGAGTCCGGAGAGGGCCGCGACACGGTCCTGGGGGCGGACGGCGAGGATCACCAACTCTGAGCGGTTCAGCACGTCCTGGTTGTCGGCGCACACATACACGGTCGGATAGCGCTGCGACAGCTCGGCGGCTGTACGGGCGCCCCGTGGCGAGAGGTAGAGCTCCGGTGGCTCCTCGACGCCCTCACACAGGCCGTCCACGAGGGCCCGGCCGATCTCGCCTACGCCGATGATCCCGATCCGTTGCACTGTTTCTTCCCCTCGTTTTGCCAAGCGATGGCCCATGCTTCGATACGCGGGCCGCCGATTGTAAATGTGACAGAGCTTGCCTGATGTCCCGGCGACGGATGTGCAGGGCTGCTTCGACGGCCTTGTCCATGCCACCGCGCGGCACCGCGGACTACTCGGTCCCAGGGTGACCCCACAAGCTCGAAGGTCATTTCGTCAGAAGTTCATGACAGGAGCGGAGTTCCGCCTTGGCCGTGACCGCCAGGGCGTTGATCGTCAGCAGGCAAAGCAGTGCCCAGGCCGGGATGAAGCCGCCGGTGAGGTCGACCAGCAGGCCCAGCACGGGGCGCACGGCGATGATGGCGATCTGGTTGACGGACATGGCCAGACCCAGGGCGAACCCGGTCTTGTCCGGCGGAGCCGCTTCGGGCCTTCACGACGGCGATGCCGTCCGCGAGGGAGGTATCGACGCGGTACGCGGTACGGGCGGTGTGCGCGGCCTGCAGGAGGGGCGGTCGTTCCCAGTCCCGCGCGAGCTGGACGAGGGGGCCGGAGTGCGCCTTGTGCTGCCACGATCCCCGGTGCTCCTGTCGTGCTGCGCTTTCCCAGTCATCGGCTGCCCCTGTCGTCGACTCGGACCGACGCTATCGGCACGGTGTGACGACCGTCCGGGGGACAGCTATTTCGTCATCGGGGGAACGGGCCTTGGGCAGGTGCTGACTGCCCTGTTCCGGATTCTGCCCTGGGGGGCGGCTCCGGGGGGCCCTATCTCCTTCGTCAAGCTCGGAGAGGATGGATGCCATGGTGGATGCGGGGCAGGGGCTGGACTGGATGGGTCGCTCGACAGTGCATTACTGCGCTGTGCAGGGAGACGTTGTTGGCCTGCGTGAGGCGCTGGTGGGCGGGGCGGATCCGGACCTGGCAGACAAGGCAGGCATGACGCCGCTGCATTTTGCCGCGCAGTCCCAGAGCGCGCTGGCTGCCGAGTTGCTTCTGGTCGCGGGGGTGATGGTGGATGTGGGCGACCGTGACGGCAACACGGCTATCGAGGCGATCCGGCAACGCTCCAGGTGCTGCTGGCGGCGGGAGCCGATCCCGAGCGGCAGAACGCGAAGGGCGTGAGTCCGCGTGCTCTGGCCGACCTGATCGGCAACTACGACGTGGCGGTTCACGTTCCTGGTGCAGGCGAGGAGCGGTAGCCGCCAGTCCGTCTTCTTGCCTGCTCATCACGCTGGTGCAGCTGGGTTCGTTGAAGGTTCCGTCCCGGAGCACGGCGATGAGGACGTCGACCCGGCGTCGTGCGAGGCAGAGGAGGGTCTGGGTGTGATGTTTGCCCGTAGGCGGCGAGGTGGCCTACGGCCGGGAAGGTGCTGCCGTCGCCGACCTCGATCAGGATGCGGGCTCCGGTCCTTGGAAGGAGGGCGGTCCTCGTCCGCCTCGCCAGCCAGCTCCTCGGCTCCCTCGCGGAAGTCCGCCATCACGACGTGACCGAGCCCCTCACCTGGGCGGACGACGAGAGCTTCGACGGTGTCCTGCTCACCTTGGTCCTTCACTACCTCCCGATCGGGTCAGCACGCTGCGGGAACTCGCCCCGCGTCCTGCGGGCCAGAGGGCAGGTCGTCGTCTCGACCAGCCACCCCACGGCGGACTGGCTTGCCTACGGCGGCAGCTACTTCACCAGCGGCTTCATCGAGGAGCCCCGGTCGAACGGCATGACACACCGCTATTGGCACCAGCCCCTTCCGTCGATGGCCCGCCACCATCCAACCGACCACGAGAAACTGACCCGCCAGCCTGGCTTCATGGCCGTCCGGCTCCGCAAGCAGCACTCTGGAACCTGGGCTCCATCCCGGCCGCCTCCACCACCTCTGGAGTCCCCCCGTGCCTATCCAACGTCCGCTCCTGGCCGTGGTCAGCGGTCCGCCGGCGACCGGCAAGACCACCCTCGCCCGGGAACTCGCCCAGCACCTGGGCTGCCCCGCGATCCTGCGCGACGAGATCAAGCAGGGCATGGTCATGAACCACCCCGATCACGACCTCAATGGTGACGCCCCGCTCAACATTCCGGCGCTGGAGGCGTTCTTCGCGACGATCGCCGTACTTCTGCGGGCCGGCTCGACCGTCGTCGCCGAAGCGGCCTTCCAGGACCGGCTCTGGCGCCCCGGACTGGAGCCGCTCACGGCCTTCGCCAACCTACGGATCATCCGGTGCACCACTCCCACGTCCACCATCGCCCGGCGCATCTCCGACCGTGTCCACCACGACAGCCACCGGGTCGCCCATGGTGACAAGGCCCTGCTCGCCGACATGGAGGCCGGCGTGTACGACCCCGACCGGTTCGTTCCCATCAGCTTGAGCGCCCCCAGTCTGCTGGTCGACACCTCCGACGGCTACGCGCCCGGCATGGCAGAGATCCAAGAATTCGTGCTGCAGCCGGACCACGAACACACAGGATGAGGATTCCCCGGGGGCGGGTAAGGGTGCTGTTTCGTGGGGCAGCCAGGCCTCGTCGTGGAACTCCTGCGAGAACTGCTCACGACCCGCATTGCGCCCAGCCGGAACCAGGTAGTCACAGCCACTCGTTGATGACTGCGATCAGAACCGTCGCCTCGTATCGGACCGCGAGCTTGTCGTACCTGGTGGCGACAGCACGGTGCCTCTTGAGGCGGTTGATCCCGCACTCCACGGCGTGGCGCTCGCGGTAGTCGACCGGGTCGTAGCGCGGTGGCCGGCCGTCCCGGGAGCCGAGCTTTCGGCGGTTGCGTGCCTGGTCAGCCGTGTCCGGGATGGTCCAGCGGATCGCGCGGCGGCGCAGGTCGTGGTTCCAGGTCGACGTGAGCGCGTTGGCCGACGACCGGCCCCTTCCCGTGCAACCGTTCCTGCGCTGCGCGCAGGACACGACAGAACGGATCGGCGCCGTGCACCTCACCGCGGTCCAGGTTCTTCTGCCGGTGCAGGGTATCGACGCCTCGGCTCGCCCGCCGTACGCACTGGTGCCTCCATGAAGACACGGGCTGGTTCGGGGAATGCGACCCCGGGGCACGGGCGCCGCTGAAGGTCCGCATCGACGGCGGCGTCGACCCGGCGATCCCCTCGTTGGCGTCCCAGTTCGCCCGCCGCATCGTTCCTGCGGACCAGCATGTGTTCGCCGGCCACATCGATGAGGTCGTTCCCCCAGGAGTCTTCCCGGGGCCGCCGTTCGACGACCGCTTCTGGAAAGGTCCACCGTCGCACGGGGTGACGCTCTCCGGCGCGTTGGCGGAGTGGTCCTGTGACGCTGTCGGCTGGCTCGCTGCGACGGTGGCCGACTCGGCCGCTCACCTCGGCATCCATACACCAGTGCTGTGCACCGTCGTGCGGGGCTGACGGCCCGGTAGGCCTCGCTGCCAGAACGATCGCCTGCGAGATGGTGGGCGCAGGGCAAGGCATGGACGGTGTGGTGGAGGCCCTCAGCCCCTGTTGAGGCGGAGGGCGCTGCCGATGTTCTGCACGATCTCGACTTGCGAGCAGCGGGTATCGCCGGAGCAGGTGGCCTGCACGCCCCCTCACCGGTGATGTCGATGCCCTCCCCGAGGACGCGTACGGAGGCGCGGAACGCCCGGTGTACGTGCCGGTCGTTTGCGCGATGCCGCCTCCGAATTGGAGCAATCGTCAGGAGTTCCGGATGGCCCCTTCATCATGGAGCTGCTGCGGGCGGTGGTCCGCAGCGAGTCGGTCACCATCCTCGTCGCCGCCGGCGACCCCAGCCTGATCGAACTCGCCGACCGCGTGGTGGAACTGCGCGACGGCCACGTCATCACCCCAGAGCCCGGTCACCACCGCCGGCGGGCCCGCGTCGGACGCTACGCGGCCGGCTGTGAGGGGGCGGTGGCTTCGGCGAGGGCCTCGGCGAAGGCGGAGGCCTGGGCCGAGGGCCTCTGGCGGTGGCGGATCAGGCCCAGTTCGGAGTCGGGCAGGCCCTGCACGGGGATGAAGGTGAGGGAGTCGCGGCGGCCGTGGTACTCGGCCGTCGAGCGGCACAGCAGCATGGCGCCGCGGTTGGCCGCGGTCAGGCTCAGCCCTTCCTGGAGGGTGTTGACGCCCGGCCCGGCCGGCACGGTCAGGCCGCCCGGGGTCAGGGCCGGCGCCTGGGCGCTGCGCCAGTAGTCCGGGGCGCCCCCGCCGATGCCGATGAGCAGGCAGTCGGCGAGTTCCTCGGCGGACAGCGACTCCCGGGCGGCGAGCGGGTGCCGCACCGACACGGCGAGGGTCTGCGGCTGCCGCGAGAAGACCGGCCCGAGGACCAGGTCGTCCTCGGCCACCGGAAGCAGGACCACCGCGCAGTCCACCTCCTGGCGGCGCAGCGGCCCGAAGGGGTCGGAGAGCGGGATCTCCACGATGTCGATGGCGCATTCGGGGTAGAGGTCGCCGAAGCGGGCGATGGCCCGGCTCAGGTAGTCGTCGACCGTTCCCTGGAAGCCGATGCGCAGGACCCCGCCCATCCCGCGGGCGGCGGCCCGCGCGTCGTCGACGGTGGCGCGCAGGGCCTCGTACGCGGGGCGCAGGCCGGCGAGGAAGCTCTCGCCGAGCGGGGTCAGTGCCACCCGGCGGCTGGTGCGTTCGACGAGCGGGGCGCCGATGCGGTGTTCCAGCGACCTGAGCAGCTGGCTCACCCGGCTCTGCGAGACGTACAGCCGTTCCCCGGCCCGGCCGAAGTGCAGCTCCTGGGCCAGGACCAGGAAGGCCTCCAGTTCCCGTATTTCCACACCGCTCATGCTGTTCCCTCCATGATGTCCCTTTCTACACGGCTTGCGCACGGCAGGTCCCGGCACGGCCGTGGTTCATCGAGTAGCCCAGCTCATCGAAGGATGAGGGATCGGCCGTTGTTCCCGCAGGTCGCGGCGGGTTGGCTGAGGGCATGGCACAGACTGAGGAAATTGCGGAGACCACAGGGGGACCCGAATGGTCCGCGGCACGCGGCTGGATGGGCGTCGCGGCGGTCGCGAGCGCGACGTTCACCGTGGTGACGTCGGAGATGCTGCCGGTGGGCCTGCTGACGCCCATCGGCGACGCGCTGGAGGTGACCGAGGGTACCGCCGGCCTGACCCTGACCATCACCGGTCTGGTGGGCGCGGTGTCGGCACCGCTGCTGACACCGCTGCTGGGACGGTTCGACCGGCGGACCGTGCTGTGCGCGCTGATGGCGGTGCTGACCGCGGGGAACCTGCTCGCCGCCTGGTCACCGCACTTCGCGGTGATGGTGGCCGCCCGCGTGCTGGTCGGCGTCGGCATGGGCGGGGTCTGGGCGATCGCGGCGGGGCTGGCGGTGCGGCTCGTGCCGCCGAAGTCGGTCGGGCCGGCGACCTCGCTCGTCTTCAGCGGGATCGCCGTGGCCTCGGTGCTCGGGGTGCCCGCGGGCACATACATCGGTGAACTGGCCGACTGGCGGATGGCGTTCGTCACCGTGGGCGTGCTGGCGCTGGTGGTGCTGGTCGCGCTGGCAGCCCTGCTGCCGAGGCTCCCCGCCGAACAGGACATGCATCTCGGGGGTGTGCTGCGGCTGTTCGGCAGCCCCCGGGTGCGTACGGGACTGGCCGTGGTGGCCCTGCTGGTCACCGGCCACTTCGCCGCCTACACGTACGTGCGGCCCGTCCTGGAGGAGGTCTCCGGGGCGAGTGCGGGGATGATCGGCACCCTGCTGCTGGTGTACGGACTCGCCGGCGTCGCGGGCAACTTCGCCTCCGGTGCGGGCGCCGGGCGTTCGCCGCGCGGCACCCTGCTTGCGATCAGCGCCGTGCTGGCGGCGACGGTCGCGCTGATGCCGCTGCTCGGCGGCTCGGTGCTGAGCGCCGGGGCGCTGCTCGCGGTGTGGGGGCTGTCGTACGGCGGAGTGTCGGTCAGCACCCAGACCTGGCTGCTGGCCTCGGCGCCGCAGGCGCGGGAAGGTGTGTCCGCCCTGTTCGTCGGCGTCTTCAACGGGGCCATCGCCCTGGGCGCCCTGCTGGGCGGGCTGACCGCCGACGGGATCGACGTCACCGCCGTGATGTGGCTGGGCGGCGGCCTGGCGGCGGCCGCCCTCCTGGTGACCGCGCTCGGCAAGTCCCCCGACTCCGGCCGGCTTTGAGACCGGGCCCGGCGTCCTCCCCCGGGTCGCGCCGCCCCGTACCGGGGTCGGCGCGGGCGGGCGCCCGGGGGACACACCCGCCGGCCCCCCCCCGGGGCCGGCCGGGAGCCCCCCCCGGGGGACCAGAAACCCG